>JAFSJY010000071.1 GCA_017449215.1 Acholeplasmatales bacterium
AAAAAGATTATCAAAAAAAGCTTCCAAAATTAAAAATAAATCCATTAACGAGGAAGCTAAATCTAGTTATAAATATTCAAAATAAAAAGGCTGTTAGACCTAGGAATTGATATTTTTCAAAACCTAGGTTTTTTTACGTCCTCTTTGATGGTTATTAGAATCCTTGACAGTTACCCTTTAATGTAGCACCTGAAATATCATTCTTACCATTCTTTGAAATACAGCTATCGATAATTGCTTTACCGAATGTTACCTTGTATCCTAATGCAGAAGGAGTACCAGAAGCTGGCCAGTTATAATTTTTCTTCTTATTAGAATCACCAGTACACTTTGTCATAGTAACAACACCATTTTGGTTATTTCTATCGAAACCATTAGCATAGTTACCCTTTGCTGTACAGTTTGTTAATTTATGCTCTAATGGATCTAGGTGGGCAGCAACTCCTGAAGTCTTATTATCAACTCCACCCATCTTGAAGCCATTTCCATCACCATAGATACCATCACAGTAGCCATTGTAGTTAGCTTGGCAGTTAACTAATGTTACAGCGCCATGAGCTGCATAACAATCCCAACCGTCATCAGAATTGTATTCAGCTATACAGCCTTCGAAATAGTTACCCTTGCCTGAATGTAATTTACATGCAAAACCATCTGCGTTTTCGCCTTTTGAATCTGCATTATATGTTGATTTACAGTTATAGAACTTATTATTAGCTCCACCATTTGAAATTTGGAAACCAGCATCGTGATTTCTTGTAGCATTTACGTTTCTAAAAGTATTATTAGAACCTTCAATGTAAATACCATTGTCAGATGCATTCTTAACTGTTAAATATTCAACTGTAGAACCAGAACCGTTGAAAGTTAAGCCTCTACCACTTGAGCCAGAAGTAGAAGAGAAGTCAATTGTACCATTGTTAGTACCCTTAATATTAACTCCTGAAGGAACCTTAACAGCACCAGACTTAACAGTACCATCAATAATGATAGTTGTTCCTGATTTAGCTTTAGAAATAGCTGTTGCTAAAGAAGTACCACCATTCTTTACTGTAATAGTATTTCCTGAAGTTGAGTTTGATGAGCTACTTGAAGATGAACTACTTGATGAACTAGAAGAACTGCTAGATGAGCTAGAAGAACTACTAGAAGATGAACTACTTGATGAAGATCCACTTGCTGAATCTACTTGAATCTTGTATAGATTTATATTACTGTTAGAAGAATATAAATATACATAACCACTTGAGCCATTGTAATTGAAGCTCTTTGTTGCTGCTGAAGTACCAGCATCAACTGTACCTAATTTTGAACCGCTTGAATTTGCAACAACTAAAGTTCTAGATGCAGATGCGTCTAATGTGATTTTAATTGTTGATGCGCCAGATACAGGCACTTTTACATTACGATAGCTAGTTGTACCACCGCCACCTAATGCTAAACAGTAAGTGTAGCTTGTGCTACCAACCTTTACTGAGTTTGACTTTACTTGCATAGTCTTTGAAGATGTAGCAGTTAAAGTTAAGTTATCAACTGTTTTAGTTGATGAGATTGTTCCTAGAGACTTAAAGTTTGAATTCTTAAAGTTCCAAGAAGATGAAGCTGCACTTGCTAAATTAGTAATTAAAAATGTACCAGCAACTGCAATTGTAGTAATAGAACCTATTACAAGCTTCTTAATTTTATTCATTTTTTCTTTCCCCCTTAAATGAATTTTTAAAACTAAGACAAGCCCATAATATCACAAAAAAATCGCTATGTAAACGCTTTTATAAAAATTTTTGCAAACGCTTTCATTTTCATAATATTTTCATAGTATAATAATAGATTATTTACATATATTAACTAATAAGATTAGTTAAAATGAATGCACAATGAAAATTGAAACACTTGTTTCATAATTTACCTTTTTAATAATTATTTTGAACTATTTCAAATTAATGCATAAATTGGTTCTATATCTTAATTAAAATCTTGATAGTTTTTTTTAATATGTTAATATTATTAAGGAAAGTGTGAATAATATGATAATAACATCTGATACTAATCCTAAAATTAAATTATTATTAAAGTTAAAACAATCTAAATATAGAAAAAGTAATGGTTTATTCATTGTAGAAGGAAGTCATTTAGTAAAAGAAGCTAGAATGAAGAATAGATTGGTAGAAGCATATTCTATTAATGAACAAGAAGGATATATTACTTTAACAGAGGATTTAATGAAGAAGGTTGCTTCTACAGATACTGTTGTTAAAGAAATAGGCTTATGTAAAATAGAAGAAAACAATGAATTATCAAATAAGATTCTTATGCTAGATGCCGTACAGGATCCAGGTAATCTTGGTGCTTTATTAAGAAGTGCTAAGGCATTTGGATTTGATACTATTGTTTTAGGTAATGGTACTGTTGATTTATATAATGATAAGGTTATTAGATCATCACAGGGTGCCATTTTTAAATTAAATTTTATTCATACTAATTTGGTAGAGTTTATTAATAAATTAGATGGATATCAAATTTATGGTACTGATGTAGTAAATGGAATAGAATTAGATGATGTTAAATTAAATGATAAGGTAGCTATTATATTAGGAAATGAAGGAAACGGTATTTCTAATGAGGTAAAGGAAGTATTAAATAAGAATATTTATATTCCTATGGATGATACTGAATCCTTAAATGTAAGTGTTGCTGGTTCAATTATTATGTATAAATTAAGGTAGTTATATGGAAAGATATCAAGAAATTGAAAGAACAATAATTAAAAATTATAGAGGAAGACTTTGGGCGCCATTTATTAAAGCCTTAAAGGAATATGAGCTTATTAAGCCTAATGATAGAGTATGTGTATGTATATCAGGTGGAAAAGATTCAATGCTGATGGCTAAGCTATTTCAGGAATTAAAAAGACATTCTGATTTTGAATTTGAGGTTAAGTTTTTAGTAATGAATCCTGGATATAATGAATATAATCTAGATTATATAAAAAATAATCTAGAATTATTACAAATTCCAGCAACTATTATAGATACTAATATATTTGAGGTAGCTAATGCACAAGAAAAAAGCCCATGCTACTTATGTGCTAAAATGAGAAGAGGAGCTTTATATAAGCTAGCTTCTGATTTAGGCTGTAATAAAATAGCATTAGGCCATCATTATGATGATGTAATTGAAACTACATTAATGAATATGCTAAATGCTGGATCATTCCAAACAATGCTTCCAAAGCTTCATAGTGATAATAATGAAGGTATGGAATTAATTAGACCATTATATTTAATTAGAGAAAAGGATATTAAGGCTTGGGCTAAATATAATGATTTACATTTCATTATGTGTGCTTGTAGATTTACAGAGGCATGCTCTGTAGATAATGAAATTAATTTAAGTAGAAGATTAACTACTAAGAAGCTAATAGAAGAATTAAAAAAGAATTATAACGAAAATGTTGAAAAGAATATTTTCGCAGCTGCGTCTAATATTAATATGGATATGATATTAGGTTTTAAAAAGGATGGAGTAAAGCATTCATTCCTAGAAACATATGATGAAGAAGAAAAATAGAGGATGTTCCTCTATTTTTGTTTTAGCAAACTACAGTAGGACTTTCTCCTTCTTTAATTTGCTTTTTATTTTTATACATTTTCTTATCGGCTCTTATAATTAATTTTTCATAGCCAACTTCCTTAATGTTTTCTGTAAAAGCATAACCTACAGCTATACTTACATTTAATTCCTTTTGTTTTTCTTGGAAGGCTTGAATGTAATCATCAATATCATCCTTATTGATATTTTCTAGAATTGCTACAAATTCATCTCCACCAATTCTAAAGCAATTTTTTCCATTTTGATCTAGGAAACATTCCTTAATACAAATAGAAGCATTCTTAATTAATTCATCACCCTTAGAATGTCCATATGTGTCATTAACATATTTTAAGTTATTAATATCAAATAAGAATACACATGCATTCTTTTCTTCCTCAGGTGTAATCTTTAAGAATTCATTATAGCAATATCTATTAGGCATATTAGTTAATGAATCTATTTCTGCAACATTTCTTAATTCAGTTTCAAATTCCTTATGTCGATCTAATAGTCTATTATAAGCTTTAGCTAGATAATTAGGTTCATATAATGCGTGAGCCTCATCTAATCTTTCATTATTATCAATTCTCTTTGAGAAAGTTGTAATTGGGAATACTAATCTCTTTAATAGAATAAAGAATAATAATACATTTGCGATTAATATTAATAATATTCCGCCCCATAAGAAGCCACGGAACAATTTAATTCTAAAAGAAATAGTATTATTTTTTTCTAATGTAGAAGAAGTGATAATATTAGTTACTGCTCTTGTATTTTCAGATATTGTTTGTTGTTTCTCTGAATAGTCTCTATTTAATAATATTTCTAATGCATGATTCTGCTTTTCATCATCAGATAAGCTTAATTCTTCATCTAATAAATCAAATTCCGGTATTGAATTAAGAACAGTATCTGGAAGATTAACAATAGACATAGTATTTATTAATCTTAATGCGTGAGCTTGCATTTTTACCATCTCGATAGCAGCGTCAACTGAACTCTTTATTAACTTAGCTGATTCAGCATTAAATAATGCAGTTGGATTGTTTTCATCCCATCCATATTTTTTTAAGCCATCTAAAATATTATTTGGATTTTTACTATCGTCAGTGAATTCAGACATGTAAGAATTTAATGCATTTTCATTTATAGGCTTAGCTGGACTAGGGTAATATGGTGTATGAGTAAATGATATAGCTGTTGCCGATAATTTACTTGAACCACCCTGCAAATTATTAATTAAATCAATACAATTGGTGACCTCCTCATTGGTGGCTGTCATTTCTGTTGTGTCAATATTAATCATAATTGTAGATGCCAAAATTAATGCATATAAAATTGATATTGTAACGATAGTGGGAATAAAAATGACAATTGAACGTAAGCCCTTAGCTTTTCGTTTTTCCTTCATAGTGATCACCACTCTTTTGCTTATTTTAACATTAATATTTAAAAAAACCAATTTTTTATAATATTTTTTTGCAAATTCAACCCTATTTATTAACTATGTATAAAATTAAACTTAACGTCACGAAAATGAAGTGAAATTTTTCGTAATCAACCTTATTCTGTTGAAAAATGAATAAAAAAAGTGTATCATATACAAAAGGACTAACGATTTTATACGATTTTTTAGCAAGTGGGTGATCATATGCGCAATGATAAGCTTATTAGTGAGTATATGAAATTTAATAAGGTTTTATTATCTACTATAAATATAGATGAAGAAAAGATTAATTTGTTCGATGGAGAAAATAATCTTGTTTTTTCTTATGAGGAATTCTTTTTCTATATTGCAAAATATTTTGATTTAATTCCAGATTTTATTCAAAAGGCAGTAGTAGTTATTGAGTCATTAGATAAGGATATGGAATTACTAGAAATAGATGCTGAATATAGGAAGAATAATGGTAAGAAGGTTCATTATATTTACAATTTAGTAAAGATTAATGAATCTGAGGTATTGCTATCTGTAAAGGAAGAACAAAAACAATGGTATGATCAAATTGATCAAATGACTAAGGCTAATCAAAAATCATATATTGATAATAGAGCTAAAAATAATATGCTTACAAAAACCCCATTTGTTGTAATTTACGCTGATATAGATAATTTTAAGCATATTAATGATGAATATGGCCATATGATTGGTGATATGATTCTAATCGAAATGGTTACAGCTGCGAAGAATTTCTTAGGGGATAAGGGTGCTATTTCAAGAATTGGCGGAGATAGATTCCTTATAATCTATGATATCGAAGATGATTATGATGCTGTTCATGAATTCTTATTTGACTTAAAGATGTCTATGCAAAGAATATCTACATGCTCATCAAGAGGTATTTCTATTACATTAACATATGGTTCTGCCCAATTCCCATCTGATGGTAATTATGAATTATTATTAAAGAAATGTGAAAAGGCACTTATTAGAGGTAAGAATAAGGGTAGAGACTGCTTCGTAATGTATCTAGAGGAAAAATGTGGTAAGGTTACATTAAATGATGAAATCTCTGATGAAATAGTAAAGATAGATAGTTTATCTGCTAAAAATGATGTATATTCAATGATTACTAATATTAACCAGGTTTTAGCTGATGATATTAATTTTGATAAATCAATAGAAGAAGCTTTATCATTAGTAGGCAGTTATTTCTATGTTGATAGAGTTTCTATTGCTAGACTTAATATCAAAACAGGAAAAATTATGAAGCACCATGTTTGGTATAATCCTATGGTTAGTATAAAGCATGAGGTTTACTGTAACGATGAAATTGTTCCTTATTGGGGAAAAGCTTTAGGTACTAAGATGTATGTTAGAGTTGATGATTATAAGTCTTTACCTAAGGATTATCCACTTATTGATATATTCCCAAAGGATCAAACTATAGCGACAATGTCATTTGAGCTTATTGTTAATGGTAGATCATTTGGTATTATAAGATTTGATATGACTACAGGCCCAAGACATTGGCAGCCTGAGGATTTCCAAATCTTCCTATTAGTATCTCAGCTATTCGCTTCATATATTCAAAAGAATTATTTAAAGGAAACTAACTATAAAACATTATATCTAGATGCTAATTATGGTTGTAATAATTTTTCTTATTTCTTTAAAACTGCAGGTGAAGAAATAATTGCTAAAAATATAGAAAAATTTACTATTTTAGAAATAGAAATAAGAGAAATTGTTAACTATCGTTCTATCATCGGAAGAAAAAAGATGAAGGAACTAGTAAATGTAATGCTAGATGTTTTAAATGAAGAACATGATATTATTTATGGTAAGCATCACTCTGGTCCATTCGTTGTTTATTTTAGATATCATTCTAGAAAGAGAATAGGCGATTTTTATAAGAAGTTCTGTGATAATGTTCATGAATTTACAAAAGCTAATAATATTCATGATTTATCATTCCAAACAGGCGCTTATGAGGCTAACTCAACTGATGATAGATTGGTTGACGCTGTAAGTAATGCGACATTAACTAGGACATTAAATAAGACGACTGATATTCTTTATTATTCTGAAGATGTTAAGAATCAAGCATTATTTAAGAGTGAAATGGTATTAAGAATTGATGAAGCATTAGAGAAGAATGAATTCTTATTATATTTACAGCCAAAGATTTCGACAACAACTGGTGAGCTAGTTGGAGCTGAAGCCTTAACTAGATGGAAATATAAAGGAGAAAAGCTTTTATTCCCAGATACATTCATTCCTTTATTTGAACAACAGGGTGTAATTGATAAGCTAGATTATTCAGTATTTGAAAATGTATGTAGATATCAAAGAAATCTAATTGATGAGAATAAGAAGGTTGTTCCTATTTCTGTAAATGTATCTAGATTTATTTCTGATTTTGATGGTTATATTAAGAATATTGAAGGAATTAGAAAGAAATATGATATTGATCCTAAATACATAGAAGTAGAAATAACTGAGGGAATGTATTATGAAAATTCTCAAAAGATATTCGAATTCATTTGTAAGCTACATGATGTTGGATATAAGGTATCAATGGATGACTTTGGTTCTGGATATTCTAATTTAGTATCAATGGCAAAATTAAATTTTGATACTATTAAATTTGATAAGAGCTTCTGTATAGATTTAGAAAATAGTAATGTAAAGATTATGCTTGATAAGCTAATTGAACTAATCAAGATGATGAATATGTCTACTATTTGTGAAGGTGCAGAAACTAAGGAGAATGTAGATTATTTAACTAAGATTGGTTGTGATTCAATTCAAGGATATTATTATAGTAAGCCTATACCATACCAGGACTTCAAAAAGAAGTATTATGGAGAAGCATAGAAAAATAGCTGTTAAGTCGATGCTTAACAGCTATTTTTCTATGCTTTGAATTTTTTCTTTTCCCATCTTGTTATACGATATGCGGCATGTCTACCTGTAAATAGGGCTATTGGAAGTCCTCCAGGTGGCATTACCCATTGTCCTGCAATAACAAAATTCTTTAATCCATCAATTAGTCCAGTATCCATTAGCTTTTCGTGGCTTGCTGTTGTGACAAATGATTGATATGAGCCTCTATATGAATTACAATATCTTTCATATGTTAAAGGAGTAGTTAAATCAATAAATTTAATATCATTATCATTTAACTTAAAATAAAGCTTTAAATAATTTAAAATCTTATTTCCAATCTTTTCCTTTTCCTTATTATATTCATCCTTACTCATAGCTTTATATGTATCATATAAATCATCGCCAACACGGATTAATACAGTAATAGTAGTAAATCCTTTATTTAATGATTTATCAAATGAATAATTTCTTGGATTTAATACTGATATCTTTGTTTTTCCAATATAGAATGGGTCTATATCAAATTCAATCATTCTAGGTAAATCTGAAATATCCTTTGTAACCTTGTATGAAGCTAATATACAAAGTGATAATGGATTCTTTTCAATATCATTGAATCTCTTATTATAGAAATTAGCTTCATATTTACTTCCTAATAAATTATGAAGTGTATAATGTACATCTATTGCTGAAATAACATAATCCGCTTTAACGAATTCGCCATTATCTAAATAAACACCATTAGCACAATTATTTTCTACACTTATTTTATTAACAGAAGTACCTAATACTAAGTTACCACCAACACTTCTAAATCTATCTGCGATTCTAAGCGCTAGCTTTAATGATCCACCCTCTGGCATACCAGCATCATTTTGAGATAATGCTTGCATTATATATAAAAGTGAATGTAGATTATAATTTTCATATAATGCTTTTTTGAATGTTTTTTCTAATAATTTAGATTTACATTTTTCTGCAAATTCCTTAACTGTGATATGTGTATATTTTAAATATGGTAGAAGCATTGGCAGCATCTTCATACCTATCTTTGTATAATCCCATGGATTCATTACATCCATTGGCTTTTCAACTGGTATAGTTACATGCTGGTAATGCTTAATAGCTCTAATGAATTCATTAATTACCTTTTTATCATCAGGTCCTATTCTTAATAATTCCTGCTTTAGCTTTTTTAAATCAGAATAGAATGTTACTATTTCACCATCGATGTCATATTTATTAAAATAATCAGTAACAAATATTTTAGTATTTTCATCAAAAGCACCTATATGCTTCCATACAGGAAATAGCTGCTTCTTAGGATTTACACCTACAATCCAGTGTAGGCATCCATCGATAAAAGCACCATCTCTAGTCCAGCCTGTGCATTGTCCACCAGGAATAGTATGCTTCTCATATATTGTTACGTCAAAACCATTTTCTTGTGCATAGATTCCGGCTGTCATTCCTGAAATACCAGCACCTATAATAATTACTTTTTTCTTTTCCATAACATTCCCATCTCTTTGTTATATATAAAGTATATCTAAAGTATATCACAAAAAATTATTATTTATATATAAAATAATATCTAGTATAGATTGCCCTAAATATGATGTTTTGGTATAATATTTTTGTTGTAAGAGGGAATTATGAAAAAGGTTATTATAATTGGTGGTGGATTATCCGGTTTATCTGCTGGTATATATGCACTTAAGCATGGATTTAAGGTAACTATAATTGAAAAGAATGACGAGATTGGCGGACTTTGTACTACATGGTATATGAATGATACTATGATAGATGGATGTGTTCATTGGATTACAGGATCATCTAGAGGTAATATGTTACCAATTTATAAAGAGGTTGGTATCTTAGATAATGTTAAATTATTTAAGCCACCATTCTTTTATAAGTTCTTATATAAGGATATTGAAATAGAAGTATCTAGAGATGTATCTAATTTAAAGGAACAATTATTTAAATATGTAACTGATTCATATGATGAAGCAGGATTGAAGCAATTCTTCAAGCTATTAAAAAGATTTAAGAATGTTCCATTCCATACAGGTAAGCCTGTAAGCTGTATGAAAAAGACAGAGGTAGTAGGCTATATTAAAACTGTAGCCCCAATTGCATTCGCATGGAATAAAACAATTAAAACATCTATTTTAGATTTTGCTAATTCATTTAGCTCAGATATATTGAAGCATTTCTTTTTATCATTTATGCCTTCATATTATTCATTAACATATTTAATTGGTATATTCTCACAATTTGTATCAGATAATGCTGATACTATTTATTGTAGAAGCTTAGATTTATCATTAAATATGAAGAATAAGTTTTTAGAATTAGGTGGAAATCTAATATTAAATGAAGAAATAAATAAATTAAATTTTGAAAATAATAAAATTATTTCAATTGAATCAAGTAATAACAAGTATGAGGCAGATTATATTATAAACGCATCTCCTCTACCATTCTTTTATGATAAGCTATTACCAAAGGAATATCATAATAAATATGTAGAATATGTATTTGATGATTTAGATAATTATCCATTAATATCTACTGTATATATAGCAATGAAGATAGATAAGGAATATACAGAAAATATTGATCATTTCACATTAATTTATGATGAGAAAGGAGTTCAGGTTGGTTCTTCATTAAACCAAACTCTTCATTATAGAGCTTATCCATATTTAAAGAATGAGAATGAATCTACTACATTAATTGCTTTAATTGATTTACATGTAAAGGATTATGAAGTATTTAAAAAGGCAAAGGAAGATGGCACATATTATTCTTTAAAGGAAGAGCTAGGAAATAGAGTAAAGGATATTTATGTTAATAGATTCCCTAATGTAAAGGATCATATTAGAATTGTCGATGTGGCAACTCCAATGACATTTGAACAAAAGACTTATACATATAAGGGTGCTTATCTATCTAATCTAGCAACACCATTTGGTGAAAGAGAATCATTTGATATAAAGGATAAGAGTATTAATAATTTATATCATGCAGGACAATGGATAACTCAAATTGGAGGAATTCCAAGAAGCTTATCTAATGGTAAATTCGCAGTTGATGAGCTAGTTCATCAAATAGCTTTAGAAAAAAAGAAGAAAGCAAATCAGAAACAGGAATAGGTAAAACTATTCTTTTTTTCTTTATTTTCTCCAGAAAGTATCGTATAATGATACTAGGTGGTGAAAATATGATAAAAACATATCAAATTTTGATAGAAGAATTAAGCGAATATAAGAACCCTAAGACAAAAATTCAAAGAATGGTAAAAAATAACGAAATATACCCGATAACTAAAGGATTATATGAGACAAATAAAAATGTTAATCCATTTTATTTGGCTGAACCAATTTATTCGCCATCTTATATTTCATTTGAAACAGCACTTTCGTATTATAATTTAATACCAGAAAGAGTATATGCTATTAAATGTGCTACATTTAAGAAGTTAAAGAAAAAGGAATACAATACACCATTTGGTTTATTTATATATCAGGATGTTCCGTCAGATGCTTTTCCATATGGAACAGATATAATAAATATTGATGGATATACATATAGAATTGCCACTAAAGAAAAAGCTTTGTTAGATCAACTATATTCCACAACTCCAATTAGGAATATGAGGGAAATGAGAGAGTATTTATTTAATGATATGAGAATAAATGAAATTGAATTGGATTCGTTCGATAAGAAGATAGTAGATGAATTAAGCAATCTCTATCATTCTAGAAATGTTGATTTATTTGCAAAAATGCTTAGAAAGGATAAATTATGATAAATAATATATTTTTAAAACAAATTGAAAAATATAATCCAAACAATATTGAAGGCATTAAAAATTCAATGAAGGAAGTATTACAAGATATAATTCTTTCTGGTTTAGGGAAAAGTGATTTTTTTAAAAAAGCAGTTTTCTATGGTGGAACTTCGTTAAGAATATTTAGAAATTTACCTAGGTTTTCTGAATATTTAGATTTTACGTTAATTGAAAATGATAAGGAATTTGAATTAAGTAAATATTTTCCTTTTATTAAAAAAGAATTAGAAAGTTTAAATCTTGAATTTGATATTCGTCAAAAGGAAAAAAGAATAGAAACCACAGTTGAATCTTGTTATTTTTGTTTTAATTTAAAAAGATTATTTGAAATAAGTTATCCGGAATTATCAGATAAGATTATAAGTAATGAATCACTAAATATTAAGATTGAAATTGAAAAGAATTCTTTCTTAGGTGGAGTAACTGAAATGAAGTTACTAACATATCCTTCCTTAGTACAGGTTAGAACATTTAATATGGAGACTTTATTTGCTTCAAAGTTAATAGCTGTATTAAATAGAAAATGGAAGACTCGAGTAAAGGGAAGAGATTTTTATGATTATTTATTTTACATATCTGAATCAGTTAGTGTTAATATGATTTTTCTTGAAAATGGTTTAAGAAAATTTGGATATCTAAATGATAATGAAAAATATGATATTAATAGATTAAAAATTGATTTGAAAAATAGATTTGAAGAAATTGATTTTAATAATGCTATAAATGATGTAAAACCATTTATTTCAAATGATGATAGAATAATTCAATCATTTAATAAAGATATATTTATTGCATCAATAGATTTAATTAAATAGAAACAGGAATAGGTAAAACTATTCTTTTGTTCTTTATCATTTTATGATAAAATGAATTATACTGAAACGAGGTTTTTAATATGGCTTGGTATAATGAAGCTATCTTTTATCATATTTATCCTTTAGGATTGTTTAATTGTCCAAGGGAGAATAATTATCAATATACTGAATCTAGAATAAATGAATGCTACAAGTGGATTGATCATATAAGAGATTATGGATTTAATGCATTATATATTGGACCTTTATTTGAGTCTGTTGGTCATGGATATGAAACTACAGATTATAAGAAATTAGATTCAAGATTAGGTACTAATGATGATTTAAAAAATCTAATTAATTATTGTCATAATAATGGTATTAAGGTTATCTTTGATGGTGTCTTTAATCATGTAGGTAGAGATTTCTTTGCCTTCAAGGATTTGAAGGAAAGAAAATGGGATTCTAAATATAAGGATTGGTTCTTAAATGTAAATTTTAATAATAACAATGAATATAATGATGGATTCTCTTATGATAATTGGGGAGGATATAATTTATTGGTTAAATTAAATTATTATAATCAGGATGTTAAAAATTATATTTTAGATGTAGTTAGATTTTGGATAGAAGAATTTGATTTAGATGGAATAAGATTAGATGCCGCTGATGTATTAAGCTTTGAATTTATGAGGGATTTAAGAGGATTATGTAATTCATTAAAGCCTGACTTTTGGCTAATGGGTGAGGTAATCCATGGTGATTATACTAGATGGGCTAATAATGATATGCTAGATTCTGTTACTAATTATTCATTACATAAGGCCCTATATTCTGGTATGAATACTAATAATTTTTTTGAAATAGCTCATACTGTAAAAAGAAATCTGAATATGGGATTATTCTATTTATATAATTTTTTAGATAATCATGATGTAGAAAGAATATATACTAAATTAGATAATAAAAATTATTTTATTCCTGTTAATGTAATGCTTTATACATTACCTGGAATTCCATCTATTTATTATGGATCTGAATTTGGAATTGAGGGTAAGAAGGAAAGAGGCTCTGATTATTCATTAAGACCATATCTCAATTTAGATGATTTTAAGAATAATAAATATGAGGAATTATTTAAAAGATTAAATAAGATAAAAAATGATTCTAAGATATTATCATATGGTAAATATAATGAGTTAGTATTAAAGAATAAGGTATTTGTTTATGAGAGAGTATTAGATAATAATCAAATCATTATTGTTGTATCTAATGATGAAAATGATAATGTCATTACAATTAATAATCCTTATCATAATAAATATGTTGGAATATTATATGGTGATACTATTAATAAAGAATATGATAAAATAAATATAAATGTAAAAGCATATAGTGCTGAAATATATGTATCAGATGGATATGATAATGTAAAAGCATTAGATATTAAAATTGAAAATAATAAAAAAGTAGAAGTAAAGGAAAGAGTAGATATATCTAATAAGCCATTAGAGGAAATGAATATAGATGAATTACATCAGGTTATATTAGATAAAATGGCTAAGAATGGTAATGTTACTGAATATATGAAGAAGACAGTTTATGATAATAATCATAAGCCATCTTTAATAAATTGGGCTAAAAGCTTTAGGTAGGTGAACAAAATGATTTACACAATTACATTTTCTCCATCTATTGATTATTCTGTATTCTTAAATAATTTTGAAATAGGAAAAATTAATAGAACTAAAAAACAAATAATTACACCAGGTGGTAAAGGAATCAATGTTTCTTTAATTTTAGCTAAGCTTGGAGTTAATTCTGTCGCGACTGGATTTATTGGTGGATTTACTGGTAAATATGTTAAGCATGAGCTTAATTCATTAGGTGTTGCCAATGACTTTGTTGAAGTAGAGGGAATGACTAGAATTAATGTGAAAATTAACACTGATGAGGAAACTGCTATTAATGGTAATGGTATTAAGGTTGATAAGCTATCATTTATGAGATTAATAGAAAAGATAAACGATTATGATAGTGACGATATTGTTGTAATTTCTGGTTCTGTTCCAAGATATGATTTTGATGCCTTTGACTTATTATTAGAAGAAATTAATAGAAAGAACATTAAATTTATGGTTGATGTTACTGGTAAGAATTTAATTACTTCATTAAAATATCATCCATTTATTGTAAAGCCAAATAAGGCTGAATTAGAGGAATCATTAGGTATTAAGATTAAAACTAATGAGGATTTATTAAAGGCATCAAAGGAATTATTAGATCAGGGTGCTGAAAATGTTATTATATCTCTTGGCGCTGATGGAGCATTTATGATTGGCAAAAAATTAAAGCCTATCTATGTAAAGCCATATGAGGGAGTTGCTATAAGTAGTGTTGGTGCTGGTGATTCATTACTTGCAGGATTCATTTATGAATATTTAAAAACTAAGGATATGGCAAAAGCCTTAAAATGTGGTGTATATGTTGGTGCGGCAACTGTATATTCAGATGGGCTAGCAACTGAGGATGAATTAGAAAAAGCATTAGAAAAGCTATAGGTAATAATATGGGATTATTTAAAAAGAAAATTAAAATAGATTCAAAATTTCAAAAGGGTGATTTTGTATCATTCCATAAGGATAAGGATTTAAAGGTTGGTATTATAAAGGACGTTAAATTATTAAATGGCAATGTTGTTTATGATATCAATGTTGGTGGAGAATGTCCAAGCATTGCTAGAGACATAGCAGAGGATAAAATTTTTAAGAATTAGTTTATAAAAAAATAGAATTCTATAATTTTGTAGATTTCTATTTTTTTATGGAAATAATTTAATGTTATATTATAATATAGTGGATTGGAATGGTGATATTTATGAGTGAATTATTATGTCCTGCAGGAAATATGGATGCTTTAATAGCTGCTGTATCAAATGGTGCTGATGCCATTTATTTAGGCATGTCTAAATTTGGTGCTAGAGCATATGCTTCAAATTTTGATGAGGATGGAATAGTAGATGCAGTTAAATATTGCCATTTAAGAGGCGTTAAGGTTTATGTTACTATGAACACCATTGTATTTGATAAGGAATTAGCTGATGCTTATAAGCAAATCGATTATCTATATAAGGTTGGTGTCGATGGTATTATCATTCAGGATTTAGCTATTTTTAATTATGTTGTTAAAAACTATCCTTTAATGGAGGCTCATACATCTACTCAAATGGGTATTGATGATAAGGAGGGTGCCTTATTATTTAAGGAACTAGGAGCTAAAAGAATTGTATTATCTAGAGAATGTACTATAGATGAAATTAATGATATTAAAAGAGTAGTAAAGCTACCTCTTGAAATATTCGCTCATGGAGCACTTTGTGTATCCTATTCAGGCGGATGCCTAATGAGTGGCTTAATTGGATATAGATCTGGTAATAGAGGAAGATGTGTTGGCTCTTGTCGTAAAAGATATAAGCTGATTAATACAACCGAAAATAGAGTGATTGCGGACTCATATATTTTATCTATGAAGGATTTGAATACTATTGATAAAATAGATGAGCTTAAAAATATCGATTCCTTAAAGATAGAAGGAAGAATGAAGGAGCCTGAATATGTAGCTAATGTAGCGAGATTATATAGAATGGCTCTTGATAATAAAATTAATAAGAATTTAGCTAATGGATTAAATAAGACATTTAATAGAACATATACAAAGGGCTATATGTTTTATGAGGATAAAAAGGATATTACTAATGTAAAAAGACCTAATAATTTTGGATATGAAATTGGTTATGTATCAAAGGCTGTTAAGGGTGGATATGAATTAACATTAAAATCTGAGCTAAATCAAAATGATGTTATTAGAATAGCAGTAGGTATGGATGATGTTAATTTATCAGTAACTAGATTATATGATTTAAATGATAATTTAATATCTAGTGCTAATAATAAATGTATTATTAAGATTAAGGAAGATATTAAATTAGGTTCATTAGTATATAAAACTAAGGATATAAAATATTATGATGAAATATCTAAAACATATCCTAATGAATTTAGAAAATTCCCAATAGATATTACTGTATATGGATCTAAGGATGAAAAGATGGTTATAAATGCAACTTGTGGAGATGCTAATGTAACTATTGAATCTGATTTTTATTGTGATGAGGCAATAAGCCATCCACTAGATCAGGAAGCATTTGTAAGATCATTTTCTAAAATGGGAGATTCTATTTATTATTTAAATGATGTTTATTATTATGCAGAAAATATATTTATTCCGGTATCTAAAATAAATGAATTAAGAAGAAAGCTAATAAATGAGTTAGATAATGAAAGATATAGTTTTAGAGCAGATGTATCTAAAAAGGAATTTAAATATGATAATTTAGTATTTGATGAATATAAGGAATTATCTGTAATGTGTCAAACTGAAGAGCAGGTTAAGGCTGCTAAGGAATTAGGTATTGAATTAATTTATTATAAGGATAATGTTATTAGAAGAAATAGAAATAAATACACAGATAAGAATACTGAATTATTAATTGGTGGATATGGTGGAATTTATAAATATAAGGATAAGAATGAATTCTCTACTGATTATTCCTTAAATTGTGTTAATAGTGAGGCAGTATATCAATTACATAAGCTAGGAGCTAAAAGAGTATGTTTATCATATGAAATAAATGAAGAGGATATTAATAATTTATTAGATGAATATAAATCTAAAACAGGTGGATATCCTAATTTAGAAATGATAGTTTATGGTAGAGCTCCGATGATGTTTACTAATTATTGTCCTTTAAAGGTTTATGGACAATGTGGTAAATGTAAAAAGAATTCATATATATTAAAGGAAGAATATGGTGAATTCCCTATTATTTCTCATGAGGATTGTACAACTACAATATTAAATGGTAAGATTTTAAATTTAATTAATGATATTGATAAATTAAATCATATTAATACATTAAGAATTAATTTAACATTAGAATCATATGATGAATCATTAAAGATTATTGAAGCATTTAAGAATAAATTAAATGGCGTAGATACAGATTTTAAATTTAATAATGAAACTGATACTAGAGGCCATTTTAATAAGGAAATATTATAATGAAGAAATATAAATTAGGAATGATATTAGGAAGATTTCAAATATTCCATAAGGGTCATGAATCTATAATTAATAAAGCATTAGAGCTATGTGATGAGGTTATCATATTAATTGGTTCAGCTGATAAATATGGAACATATGAGAATCCTTTTAATTATGATACTAGAAGAATTATTATAGAAGAGGTATATAAGGATAGAGTAATAATCGCACCACTTAATGATTTAGGAGTAGGTAATGTTCCTAAGTGGGGAGATTATGTTATTGAATCATGTAAGAAGATAAAGGATATACCTGATTTAGTAATTTATGGTGATGAGGATAAATGTAAGGAATGGTATAAGAATTATCCTAATATTGAATATTTTAAAATTGATAGAGGATTGATACCAACATCATCATCTGATTTAAAGAAGATGCTTATAGATAATAATTATGATGAATTTAAGAAATATGTTAATACTAATATCTTAAAATATTATTCAGATATGAGATTAGCATTAATTAAGATTTTATATAAGAAGGATAAAGTAGAATCTAATATAGATTATTCAGATATTTTAGATGATGTATTCGATGAGGATTAGGAGAGGTGAAAGCCTCTCTTTTTAACATATTTAAAATTTTTTTCAATTTTTTAATACATCATGCCTCTTATTACTATATATGGAGGAAGAGACATGAATAAAGAAATGTTAGAAAAAGATTATTTTAATGATTTAAACAAAATTAAGGAGACTATTAGACAAAATCAGAATAAGGCAATGGTATATGTTAATAGTCAAATGATAATGACCTATTATGAAATAGGTACTATTATTAATCAACGTAAGACTTGGGGTTCAAAGTATATAGAGAATCTCGCAAATGATTTGAAGGAATATGGTAAAGGATATTCATATGAGAACTTGTATAGAATGTCAAAATTTTCATATGAATTTACACGCGAAGAAATTATGTCGCAACCTGCGACACAAATTCCTTGGTTGTGTGCCGGGCATGGCACTAATCTTACTGGTGAAAGTCCAGTCACGGGTATTTACCGCCAAGTGTAGTGAACCTCAAGCCGTTAGGAGTAATCCTATGGGTGAAGGAAGAGGTGTAGCAAAA
>JAFSJY010000072.1 GCA_017449215.1 Acholeplasmatales bacterium
AGAATGATATTGATTTTAAGAAAGTGTCAAACGAAGCAGTTGGATTAATTAATGAAGTAACAAATTCAGAATTCGAAAAAAATACAGAAGGAGGCTATGTAAATATGTGTAAAGCAATTGATGATATGAAGAAGAAAGCAGAAACTAAAGGAAGAAATGAAGGCAAAATCGAAGGTGTAGTTGAAACTGTAGTTAATTTCTACAAGAATGGTGTATCATTAGACATAATATCAAAATCAACAAATATGAGTATAGATGATGTAAAAAATATCTTAATTCAAAATAATGTAGAACTAAGAGTGGCTTAGGTAAATAATAAAAAATGGAGATTTATTTTATTTTTAATAATGAATCTCCTTTTCTTTTGACATTAAAAAAAGGATTGGTTGCCCAATCCTTAGTTTTATTATTCTTCATCCTTATGGTTGAAATAATTATTTATTGCAGATACTAATGCGTAAATAGAAGCACAAATGATATCTTCATGAATACCAGTACCCCAATATTCCTTTTCACCAAATTTAACTGATACATAAGCTGCGGCTTCTGCACGAGAAGTAGAATCTAATGAATGCTCGAAATAATTTGTTAAAGTATAATTTAAATTATATGCCTTCTTTAATGCATTTGATACGGCATCTAATCTACCTGTACCTTCAGCTAAATTATTGTTTTCCTTACCTTCAAACTTAGTAGAAATCATAACCTTGAATGTTTGACCTTCTCTAATGAAATGATATTCAACTAATTCTAGTGGCTTAGTTAAATTAACGAAGTTCTCAACAAAGATTTGTTGTACATCATTTGGTGTTAATTCCTTATGCTCTTTATCAGAAACATCCTTAACTAAATAACCAACTGTTTCTCTCATCTTTTGTGGAATCTCTAAACCGAAGTTTGTTTCTAGAATATAACAAATTCCACCCTTTCCAGATTGAGAATTAATTCTAATTACATCGGCAGAGTATTCTCTTGATACATCCTTTGGATCAAGTGGTAAATAAGGAACACTCCATGTATCTAGCTTATTTACTCTATGATATCTTATTCCCTTAGAGATAGCATCCTGGTGAGAACCAGAGAATGCTGCGAATACAAACTTACCAGCATAAGGAGAACGCTCATAAACTCTCATTTCAGTTACTGATTCATATAGCTTTTGAATTTCTGGTAAATTAGAGAAATCTAATTGTGGATCTACACCATGTGTATACATATTTAAAGCTAATGTAATAATATCTACATTACCTGTACGCTCACCATTACCAAATAGAGTACCTTCAACTCTATCAGCACCTGCAAGCTGTGCTAACTCAGCACAAGCAACGCCTGTACCTCTATCATTATGTGGGTGTGTAGAGATTAATACTGATTCTCTATTACGTAAATTCTTATCAAAATATTCAATTTGAGAAGCATATACATGAGGTAAGCTCATTTCAACTGTTACTGGTAAATTGATGATAAGCTTTCTATCTGGTGTTGGCTTAAATACATCAATTACGGCATTACATACATCTAGTGCATAATCCATTTCAGTTCCTGTAAATGATTCAGGTGAATATTCATAGAAGAAGTTACCTTCAGTTTCAGCTGCTAAAGATACTAATAGCTTAGCACCCTCAACTGCGATTTCTTTAATTTCTTCCTTAGACTTCTTAAATACCTGCTCACGTTGTGCCTTAGATGTTGAATTATATAAATGAACTATTGCACGCTTACAGCCTGCAAGAGCTTGGAATGTCTTTTTAATAATATGTGGTCTTGCTTGAGTTAATACCTGAATTGTGACATCATCAGGAATTAAGTCACCATCAATTAATGTTCTTAAGAATTCATATTCAGTTTCAGAAGCAGCAGGGAAACCAACTTCAATTTCCTTAAAGCCAATCTTAACGAGTAATTTAAAGAACTCAATCTTTTGATCTAAGCTCATAGGTGTAATCAGTGATTGATTACCATCTCTTAAATCAACGCTACACCAAATTGGTGCGTGATCAATGTAATCCTTTTTTACCCAGTCGTAGCATTCTACTGGTGGTAGGAAGTATCCTCTAAAATACTTTTCATAACCTTTCATCCTAAAACCTCCTTAAATAAATAATAATCTAGATTATTATATCAAAAAAGATAAATGCAGTCAATTTTCTACATTAAAATATTGTATTGTATGATTAAAAATTAGTAAAAAACTTATTTTTAACGATTTTTCTTAATTGAAATTTTTTTTCAAAATTAAAAGATATTTTCTCAAATTTTTCTATGGTATTATTAAAATTGCCATACTAAGTATGGAACATTTTAGTTAGGAGTCGAAAATGATGTTTTATTTCGCTCGGAGGAATCTGATGAGTGGATAGGAGGTATTGTTAGGTGGAAAGCCTAATAATTCTTATCATAATTTTGATTTTGATAATCATTATTATCGATAAGATGAACTACAAGAAGTAGTTCAACTCCAATCTACTTTTTGATTCCTCTAAAATGAGAAAAAGGAACGATTGCAGTCGTTCCTTTTTCGTTTTTAATCTACTTTTGATTCCTGTCTTTCGACACTTATATTATAACAAATAATAGTAATTTGTAAAGGATTTAAAGTTTATTGATTCCTCTAAAATGAGAAAAAGGAACGACTGGCATCGTTCCTTTTTCGTTCTTCACACACTGATTCCTGTCTTTCGACACTTATATTATAACAAATTATTGATATTTGTAAAGCAACTGAAAACTAATATATTTATTATATAAATGTAATAATTAATGTAAAAGATGCAAAAAAAATAAATTATGATATAATAAAGTGGATTTTAAGAATAGGGGGGGATAATAATGGAAGAACTAAATAAAGAAAATACGATCTATGAAGTACCATATTTTAAAAGACTTTTATTATTATTTTTACTATTCTTTAAGCTTGGTATTGTTAATTTTGGTGGTGGATATGCTTTACTACCACTATTATCTAGAGAGCTAGTAGATAAGAGACATTGGACTACTAATAGTGAGCTTGCTGACTATTATGCAGTAGGACAATGTACACCTGGCGCTATTGCTGTAAATGTGTCTACATTTATTGGATATAGAGTATGTGGTATCTTAGGTGGTATTCTAGCAACCCTAGCATTTGTTTCCCCTGCCTTTGTTATTATCTTTGTTATTGCAGTGGCATTATCTAATTTTAATGATAATCCATTTGTAATTAATGCTTTAGCTGGTATTAATGTCGCAGTATTTGTTTTAATTTTATCTGCAATTACTAAATTATCTAAAAATTCAATTGTAGATATATGGGGATTATTAATTGCTATAAGTGTTGCTTTACTTTCTATCTTTGTTAAAGCAATTCCACTTTATGTTTATGTTATAGTTGCAGCCTTCTTAGGCTTCTTAATTAAATTTATTAAAGAAAAGAAGAATGAGCCTAAGATAGAAGCTATTAATAAAAATGAAGAAGCAAAAGAAGAAACACAAGAAGAAGTTAAAGAGGAAATAAAGGAAGAACCTAAAAAGGATAAGATTACTCGCAAGGATATCTTATATTTCATCTATGGTATTCTTGTTGGAGCATTTTTAGGATTATTTGGTATTATTTCTTTATCATTTATTAAAAATAGAAAATATAAGAATGGTTTAATTGTTTCATCATTCTTTTGGATTATTATTGGTATTTGTCTACTTGTAAGCTTAATTAAGGATGATTTTACATTCTTTAAGATTTATTTTAATTTTTTTAGAATTGGTGCTTGTGCCTTTGGTGGAGGACTCGCAACACTTCCATTCCTAGAAGAATTAGGATTAGATACAGGCTGGTTTAATCAAGAACAGCTAACAGCTATGCTAGCTATTAGTGAATCTACACCTGGTGCTATGGGTATTAATATGTCTACATATGTAGGATATACTGTATCCTTAGGTGCTTATGATAATTATTTCTTAGCTTTCATTGGAAGTATTATATCAACACTTGGCTTAGTATCACCTTCAATTATTGTTATATTAATTGTTTCATTATTCTTACAAAAATTTAATTCTAATAAATATGTAGGATGGGTATTCTATGGATTAAGAGCCGCATCCATTGGTTTAATTATCGCGGCTGCTTATTCAGTATTAAAGGTTTCAATTTTTGGTGTTGTTGATTATAATGCTAGTGTAAAGGAGCATTATGATATTATAACTGCATTTACATCTACAATTGATTATTATAAGGCTAATGATGGTGGTAATTTCTTTAGCTTTATTTATAAATATTTAGAGCTTTTATTTAATTTTAAAGCTTTAGCTTTAGGATTATTCTTTGGTATTATTGTATTTAAATTTAAGAAGCATCCAATTGTATATATTGTTCTTGGTGCCATCTTTGGTATTTTATTACAAATGGGTAATGCTTCATTATAGGAGTATTTATGAGTGTTTTAAAGTGTAGTAATGTATCATTTTCATTTGGAAATAGAACAATATTAGAGGACGCATCCTTTGTTATGCAAAAGGGTGAGCATATTGGATTAATTGGTTTAAATGGTGAAGGTAAATCAACATTTATTAAAATGATTACAGGTGAATTAACACCTGATAATGGAAAAATAGAATGGGCTAAAAGAATCACAACAGGTTATTTAGATCAATATACTAATTTAACTAAGGGTAAAACTATTAGAGAGGTATTAAGAGAAGCATTTGATTATATGTATAATTTAGAGCATGAAATGAATGAATTATACGAAAAGATGTGTGATTGTACAGAAGAGGAAATGACTCAATATATGGAGGATGCTGGTGAAATAGCATCTGAGCTTGAATCTTCTGGATTCTATTCAATTGATGCCACAATTGAAGAGGCGGCTAATGGTTTGGGTCTTGGTGATTTAGGCTTAGATAGAGATGTTACTGCTCTATCTGGTGGTCAAAGATCTAAGGTATTATTAACAAAGCTAATATTACAAAAGCCAATGATTCTAATACTAGATGAGCCTACTAACTTCCTAGATGAGGAACAGGTTAATTGGTTAAAGAATTATTTACAGAATTATGAAAATGCCTTTTTATTAGTTTCTCATGATATATCATTTTTAAATGATGTTGTTAATGTAATCTACCATATGGAGGATGGTACATTAACAAGATATACAGGTAATTATGATAAATACATGGAAATGTATGAAATAGAAAGAAGAAATCAAAATATTGCTTATGAGAAGCAACAAAAGGAAATAAAGGATTTACAGGAATTCATTAATAAGAATAAGGCAAGAGTTGCCACTACAGATTTAGCTAAATCAAGACAAAGAAGATTAGATAAAATGGAAATTATTGATAAGGCTAAGGAACAAATTAAGCCTACATTTAAATTTAAGGAATGTGGAGCTTCTGGTAAATTTGTATTTTCTTGTGAGAATTTAGTTATTGGCTATAATGAGCCTTTATCAAAGCCAATAATATTAAATATTGAACGTGGTGAAAGAGTCTTATTTAAGGGTGCGAATGGTATTGGTAAATCTACATTATTAAAAACATTATTAAATGAGATTAAGCCATTATCTGGCACATGTAAAATGGATTATAATATCCATTATGGATATTTCGCTCAGGAAGAGGAATATTCAAAGAATACAGCACATGAGGAAATTTGGAATGCATATCCTGCCATGACTAACGCCGAGGTTAGAGGAGCACTTGCCGCTTGTGGCTTAACTAAGGATAAGATTGAATCATTAATGTGCGTATTATCAGGTGGTGAGGCAGCTAAGGTTAGATTATGTAAGATAATGCTAACAGAATGTAATACATTAGTATTAGATGAGCCTACTAACCATTTAGATGTTTTAGCTAAGGAAGCTTTAAAGGAAGCGTTACTAGCATTTAAGGGTACTGTTGTACTAGTATGCCATGAAAATGATTTTTATAAGGATGTAGTAACTAGAATAGAAGATTGTGAGAAGTGGACTACAAAGATTCTATAGGAGGTAAATTATGAAGGATTTAGTTTTTAAGAATATTAGTGTTGGATATATTCCTGATACTAAGGTAGAAATTAATAATAAAACATATCTAATACATAATGTTATTGATGGCGAAACTATATCTGTAGATACTACTAAAAAATATCCTGCGCTAAAGGAAGTTTTAGTTAAAAGTCCATATAGAATAGATTATAAGGAAGATGAATGTGGTGGTGCTAATTTTATGCACGTCACATATGAATATGAGACTAAATTAAAGAAGGAACATATTAATGATTTATTTAAGCCTTTTAGAGGTAAGAATGAAATTAATTTAATTCCTATGGAAAATCCATATAATTATAGAAATAAATCTATAATGACATATAAGCTATCTAAAACTAAAAAGATAGTATGTGGCTTATATGAGGAATATTCTCATAATATTATTACAGCTAATAATAATATCCTACAGGCTGAAAAGACTAATAAGATAATAAATGAATTAAATAGAATATTAACTAAAAATAAAATAGAAATATATGATGAAAGAACTAGAACTGGAGTATTAAGACATGTTTATATAAGAACTGCCTTTAATACTGATGAGGTTATGGTTACATTAGTAACAAATGGAGAAATGTTTCCTGGAAGAAATAATGTTGTTACTGATTTAAAGAAGGCTAATTTAGGAATTACAACTGTAATTCAAAATATTAATTCTAGAGATACATCTATAGTATTAGGAGATAAGGAAAGAATATTATATGGTCCTGGCTTTATATATGAGAAGGTAGGAGGATATAAGTTCAAAATTTCCCCTAAATCATTCTTTCAGGTAAATACTAAGGGAATGGAGATTCTATATCAAAAA
Organism: Acholeplasmatales bacterium; assembly: GCA_017449215.1. Lineage (GTDB taxonomy): Bacteria > Bacillota_I > Bacilli_A > Acholeplasmatales > Anaeroplasmataceae > Anaeroplasma. Next base: position 6,814 of record JAFSJY010000072.1, read on the forward strand.
GCCCTAGAAAAGGCAAATATAACTAAAAATGACGTGGTTATAGATGCTTACTGTGGTGTTGGTACTATCTCAATCTTCGCATCTAAATACGCTAAGCACATTTATGGAGTTGAATTAAATAAGGATGCGGTTAATGATGCTAAGATTAATCAAAAGATTAATAATATAAATAATATTACATTTATAGCAGATGACGCTACTAATTATATGACTAAGCTTGCTAAAGTAAGAGAACACATAGATATAGTAATTATGGATCCACCAAGAGATGGATCTACTAAACAATTCATCAATGCGATTAAGTATTTAGGAGCGAGAAAGGTAATCTATATTTCTTGTAATCCAGATACATTAAAAAGAGATTTATATTTATTCTCTGAAAATGATTATAAGGTAACATTCCTAGAGGGAGTAGATATGTTCCCTAGAACTCTTCATTCAGAAATGATAGCTGTAATAGAACTAGATGATGAGATAGAACTATTAGAAAGAATGGTAAAAGAAAATAAGAAGAATAATACTAAATCTTATAAAGAAAATAAAATGAAATATATACCAAAAGCTGATATTGAGATGATGAGAGAAGATAGATATGAGGCTTCTGGTAACAAGAAACAAAAGAAATATAAGTATTAAAAGAAAGGTATTTTCATCTTTATTGGGTGAAAATACTTTTTTTATATGGGTAATAAGTGGGTATTGACATACTTTGCGTATTATCATAAAAATATTCGAAAATTACTTTGCGTATTATCGGTGATATATTATAAAACTTCAATCATTATTATCTTTAAGTATTTAGATTTTATTACCTATTAAACTATATGTTTTAGTAAAAAATGACAAGAAATGAAAAAAACGCTAAAATGATATAAGAAATGAAAAAAAGGATAAAAAATGACAAGAAATGAAAAAAACGCTAAAATGATATAAGAAATGAAAAGATGTATAAGTTTAGTAAAAGAATGAAAAATGAGGAATAGTTGATTTTATTTAGCAAGTTTTATTGATTATAATTTTATTGATTTAAAAATGCGGAATAACATGATTTTTTTGAGTTTTCGCAGAAATGAGAGCAAATATAGTTTATATTTTGTTAAAGATATATTAATGTTAGGATATTAATGTTAGTATAGGAGACAAAGTTTGCTCCCTTTTTTTGTTTCAATACATATCGTTGTTATGCTAATTATGAAATTAATATTAAGTTTTACGTTATTTGTTTGAGAAAACAACTACACGAAATGTCCATAATTTGATATAATTTAAATAAAGTTTTAGAAAAAACGATATGAGGTTTTATTATGAATAATAAAAAAGAACAAGAACGTGCAGAATTACATAAAACTATATGGGCTATGGCTAATGAACTTCGTGGTGCTGTAGATGGCTGGGATTTTAAGATGTATGTCCTAAGGTAATATTACCTACAATTAAGAAATTAATAGTTTCAAGCTTTGATTTAAGAAGTAAGAAGATATTAATAGAAGCATTTATTGAAAATATTGATTCAGTTGATAATGTAGCTGAGGAATGGTCTAGATTCATTCAGAAACAAGCTCAATTAGAATTAGATGATATTATATCAGTAAATAATCTAAAGAAAGATCCTACATATGATTTTATGGAGTTCGCATTAAAGAATGAAGTAATTGATTTTGAGGGAACTAAATTAGATAATATTATGCCACCTATATCTATATTTGGTGGTAAAGCTAGAAAGAAAGAATTACTAGCTGAAAGATTACAAGAATATTTCGATAAATATCGTGGTTTAGTGTATGTGCTAAAAGGCGATAATTATTGTTAAAGTATTCACATTAATTATAATCATAGAATTTAAGGGGAATCTCTAATTGAAAACATATTGATCAGAGAATACGATGAAGATGAAAGAAAAGATAGCTATTATTACTGAATTATTAAGAAGTTGGGAAAAAAACAAAAAATCATATAATATGGTTGACTTATTTAATACTGACGAAATGGATTCTATTCAAATTGTTGTATTTTTAGAAGATGCGAATAGAGATTTTGATTTTCATTATTTTTTTATAAATAAAATGATTGAAGATACAAAAAAAGAGTATGAACTTTATAAAAATATACAACAAGATATAAGAGGAATATTATATTATGCACAGGATTATTCAAAGTATCTATCATTTTTACGCAGATATTTGAGGTGCTTTTGTGCATTTATGATTATTTATGAAAAAGCAAATGATGGATCTCCGTTATTGTCTAGCACATTGAACGCTAATGCAATTGATGACTTCATGACTAACTACGATTATATTGACAGTTATATGAAGTATTATTATAGAGGACAAACAAATTTTGAATGGGACCTTATCCCATCATTATTTAGAAATTATGTTTTTAGAAATGGTAATCAAGGAGATTTTATCGATTCTAAAATGTTATTGAACATTTATGAGAAAGAAGATTTGATTGATAAATATGATAAGACTATTGGAACAGAAATGCATGGCAAAAAAATTCCTTTAAAATCCGCAGGTATAACATACAGTTTCTTGGCTTATATGCAACATTCAGTTTCTTTTAGCCCAATGATTGATTTTACTGATAAGAAGGAAATAGCATCAACTTTTGCGTTAGGCAATAAGAATGATTTTAACTCATTTGCAAGTTTTGATTCATCTATTTTTAAATTAGGAATAATGAACGAATTTTTTAATGGCCCCGAAACGGAAAGAAGACACAATGAACTTAATAATGAAAACGAAATAAATGATTTTTTCAAAAATGATTATAGAATTAAAGTGTTAAATGGAAAAATTAAACTTGGAACAAAAATGATATTGGCAAAAAGTGATTATTCAACTATAACAATAGATTGCACTAGTATAAAAAACATAATCAAAGAACTTAAGCCTGATTATAAAGTTATATCTATTGCGACTAATGATAGAATGAAATATCAACATGGAAAATTTTTGGTTTTTTATAATTGCTTGATTGTAAATGGAAGAATATTTTTTAATCTTAATAGAGATATATCTATAGAAAAAATACAGATTCCTAAAAGAGCAAAACGAGGTTTTTATAACTTCTTGACTAAAAATTATAATCATTATAATATGGAATACTTATTAAACCCTTATTTGTATTTTTCAAAATAGGATTTGTTGTTCTTATTATAAATGCAATTTATATATATTTATGCAGTAGAAAAAGATCTAAGAGATTATATTAAATCACTTATTATAAATGGAGATAATAAATAATGGAAAAGTACGAAGTAGAAATAACTGAATATCTTCAAAGAACAATAGAAGTTGAAGCAGAGTCACCTAGTGATGCTGTTGATATAGTTGAAGAAGATTATGATAATTGTAATATAGTTTTGGATTATTCTGATTTTACTGGTAAAGATATAGAAATATTATAATCCTAATAAATTTATATCTAAATTTGATTTGCTTATGGATAGAATAAAAGAAAGTAAGGGTTGTTATTATGAATGTTAAGCTAATAAAATTAAATAAGAATTATGAGAAAGAATTGGGAGAAATGATAGATGAATGGAAGTATGATATAGAAGTAAATCATACAAATCATTCTCCTTGGAAAATATTTAAAAATGATTATCATAATTTTGATTATTATTTAAAGGATTTAGAAAATAAAGAAGAAAAGGATGGATTAGTACCAGATTCAGTATTCTTTCTATTAGATGTAGATAGAAATAGATTATTAGGTGCTGTTAATATAAGACATTATCTAAATGAAAGATTACTAAAAGATGGTGGTCATATAGGTGATGGGATAAGACCATCTGAAAGAGGAAAAGGATACGGCACTGAAATGGTAAGACTAGCTTTAATAGAATGTAAGAAGCTAGGTATCAATAAAGTACTAATGGTATGTGATAAAACAAATCCTGCATCTAGAAAGACAATCATTAATAATGGTGGAATATTAGAAAATGAAGTTATTGATGAAGATGGAGAAATAGAAGAAAGATATTGGATAAATATATAGAAAACATCAAAAATGCCCATTTACTTTAAGTAAATGTGGCCTTATTTCTATTTTAAAGTTTATAAAAATTTGCTATAATTACTTAAAGTGGTGACGATTATGCAAAGTTTAGAAGAGAAAAAACAACAAAACAATGTTATTGTTAAAACCTGCTATACTACTGATATTGCTTATTTTAGTATCAGATTTTTATGCATGGTTCTATTTTTAATAGGTGGCTGCTATCCAATGGTATTTGTATCTTTAGGTAGTGTAGTATTATATTTAATATTATTAGGATTGTTAAAAATAAAAAAATATTATGCATATGCCTTGATGTGTGGTCTTGAATTTATTATCTATCCATCTGTGGCTACTATCCTAGTAGGATTCTCATCTGGATTCTATTTGAATATAGTAGCGATAACAATTGTATCTTTCTTTACAATCTATTTTTCAATAAAGGAAAGAAAGGTAACAAAGGCAGTAAGATTTTCTATTTTTAGTGCTTTAGTAGTATTTGGTCTACATATTAATGGAACTTTACAAGAACCACCATATTTATTAGATAAATGGTTATCTACAGCTTTATTTGGAATTCATGTTATTGTTATGTTTTCATTTATCATTGCTTATTTATTAATATTTACTAAATACGCAATGACACTAGAAAATAAAATAAAGAGTGAATCTAGAATGGATCAATTAACTAAGGTTTCTAATAGACATGATTTATTTAATTATTTAGAAACAATAGAAGATAAAAGAGATTATGCTTTAGCTATCTTTGATATTGATGATTTTAAAAAGGTAAATGACACATATGGACATGTATGTGGAGATTATATATTAAGAGAATTAGCTAATATTGCTAAATTAAATTTATATAATAGCTTCTTAGCTAGATATGGTGGAGAAGAATTTGTAGTAATCGTTAAAACTGATGGAGAGGATGATATAGCATTCTCACAATTAGAAAAGATTAGATATTTAATAGAAAATAATGATTTTAATTTTGAAGGAAGAACTTTAAAAATTACTATAAGTATTGGTATAGAAAGATTCCATGGAGATATCTCAAATGAAAGATGGATTGATTTAGCTGATGAAAAACTATATCAATCTAAAGCTTCTGGTAAGAATAAAACTACAATGTAAGGATTTATATGATAATTAAAAAATGTGAAATAGATGATATAGAAAAAATAAGTGAATTTTATGATAATGTAATTATCTACTTAGATAATCATATCAATTATCCTAAATGGAAATATAAAATATATCCATCTATTATAAGTGTTACTGATAATATAAATAAAGGATTTCAATATGAAGCAATTATTAATAATGAAATAGTAGCTTCATTTGTATTAAATGATGACCCAGAAGGCTCATATGAAAAAGCTAAATGGAGTAAGGATATTAATAAATTCATGGTAATTCATGGCTTTGCCATAAAACCTGAATTACAAAATAAGGGTATTGGAACTAAAATATTAGAATTTTGTAAGGAAGAAGCTAAGAAATTAGGATATCAAGGTATTAGATTAGATGTAGTACCATCTAATATACCTGCCAAGAATTTTTATATAAAGAATGGCTTTAAATATGTATCAGATATAGATTTAGATAGGAATATAGATGATGTTCCTTTCTTTTCATTATTTGAATTCTATTTTTAAGGGGTGATTTTATATGATTTTAAATATTAAAGCTAAAAATATCGATATGGATTATTTTAAATTCGGTAATGGAAAAAAGAATATGATAATATTACCTGGTGTAAGCATTAAATCTGTAATGGAATCAGAAAAGCTAGTAATAGAAGCTTATAAGATATTTTCAAATGATTTTACTGTTTATGTATTTGATAGAATCAATAATATGAAAAAAACATATTCTATAGATGATATGGCAAATGATGCTATTACAGCAATTGAAGCATTAAATCTAAAAGACATTTATCTTTTTGGTGCATCTCAAGGTGGAATGATGGCATCATTAATAGCAATTAAAAGACCTGATTTAATAAAGAAGTTAAATATTAATTCTATATCATCTAATGTAACTAATTCTAAATATAAGCTATTTGATAAATTAATTAATTTAACAAAAGAAAATAAATTAAATGAAATGGTAGATTTATTCTGTAAGAAGGCTTATACAAAGGAATTATATGAAAGTGTAAAGAATTCTTTAGATCCTTTTGTTAAATCTATTAATGAATTAGATAAGGAAAGATTTATTATTCAATCTGAAGCATTAAAGGATTTTAATATTACAGATGAATTAAAGAATATTAAATGTGCGACACTTATAGTATCTGGTAAGCTAGATCAAATATTTGATTATACTGATTCAATTATTATAAATAAACAAATAAAGAATTCTAAGATTTATTTATATGATGATTATGGTCATGATTTATATGATGAAGCTAAAGACTTTAAGACGATAGTATATGACTTTTTTATAGGAGAATAAGAATATGCCACATGTAGAAATAAAGATTTATAAGGGAAGAACTGAAGAACAAAAACAAAAGTGTGCTGATATGGTAGCGAAAGCTTTATCAGAATCACTTGGTTGTAATTTATCATCTGTATCTATATCTATTAAAGATATTGAACCTGATAAATGGAAAGAAGACGTATACGATAAAGAAATAATAAATTCTAAAACATTATATAAAAAGCCTGGATATTCATATGATAAATAGTTTAGTTGGTGAACATATCATATTAAGAAAGGCAAAGCCTAATGATTATAATTCAATGCTTAAAAATATCTGGAGTGATGAAGAGGTATATAAATGGATGCTATTTAAGCCCACACTTACAATAGATGACGCAATAGATAGAACAAATAGAAGTATTGAATTTCAGAAAGACCATTATGCTTATTTTGTAGCTTTAAAGGATACTGATGAGGCTATAGGCTATTGTGGTATTAAAGAATATGAAGAAAATAAATACGAAGAATGTGGTATTTGTGTAGCAAGGCAGTACCAAAATAAAGGATATGGAAAAGAAATATTAGAATTATTATTAGATTTAGCATTCAATAAATTAAATGGTAGCACATTTAGATATGGATATTTTATAGATAATATTAAATCTAAAAAATTAGCTAATCATTTTAATTTTAAATATGATTCAAAAGAAGAATTAATAAGACCTTGGGATAATAAGAAATTCATTGTTGAACTATGTTTACTAGAAAAAGAAGAATATAAAAAGATGAAAAATGCTCGTGAGAATTAATATACACGAGTTTTTTTATTAGGCTTATATTACACGTAAATACAAAAGTGTACAAAAAGTAAAGTTTTGTATTGATAAGCGCTTTCGTGTGTGATAAAATAATTATCGGAGAAAGCGTTTACGCGCGCATTTTTTCACAGAAAAAAAGAAAACGAAAATTAAGAGAGGAGAAATTATTTTTTATGAACAAATTTAAAAAAGTAATGTTAGGTGCTTTATCAGTACTAACATTAGGATTGTTTGCTGTAATTGGTACTAGAGTTGATGCAGCTGATACTAGCGTATTTAATGCAAATAATGGAACAGATGCTACAGATGTTGCTAAAAACACAAATTTTATTTCGGATTCAATTTTGCAAATTCAAGCAAAAGGAGCCAAGGCAACTTTTGGAGCTGACTATGCTTTAGGAGATTATGATTTAGGATTATGGTTTAGTAACAATACTACTTCGACTAAAGGTTTTTATTTTACTAATACTTCATCTACAGAATCAATTGAGTTAACAGTTGTTTTTGGCGCATTTAACTCAAAAACTGCTGTGGCAGTTTCATCTTATTTTACAACTGATACATCAAATACAGTTACAACATCAACAACTGATCCAGTATCTTTGACTACGAATCTTGAGGCTGGTACATCATCATATCTTGTTACGACAGGACGTCAAACTTCATTATTTGAAGTTTCATATTCTACAGGTGCTGTATATTATGATGTTACTCTTAATGATAATGGAGTTGAAACAGTTAAAAGTGTAAAATCAGGTGAGAAGCTTGTTGCATTAGATGATATGTATGGTTATACATTCGCTGGATATTATCTGGATGAAGATTTTACTGAAGAATTTGATTATGCAAACGAGACTGTAACTAGTGAACTTAATTTATTTGTTAAGTGGGCATCAAATGGATATTTTACTAATGATTATAAATTAACAACTAGTTGTATTAGTCCATTTGCAACAGAAATTGGAAGTAGTACTGCCATTGCTAGTGATATTAAATTAAATCACATTTATACAGCATTGAGTGGTTGTAAAGGATATACATCAGGTAATGGTGCTATTGTGACAAATGGTGGGCTTGCAACAACTCAAAAAGGATTAAAAATTGATTTATCTCGTGCTTCTGCAGGCATGTTAGTTGTTAACATATCATGTGGCGGTAATTCAAAGAGAAGTGCAAAGCTAGTTAATTCTAGTAATACGTCAATTTCTGCATATTCAGGTGATGTTGATTGGCCAGATGACTCAACAGATTGGTATACATCAAGAACTATTACATATTCTATTGAAACAGCAGGAGTTTATTATCTTGGTGGAGATAATAGTATGAGAATTTTTGATGTTGAATTCATTCCTGAATCTGTTACTCCATTAGTTCAAAAGGCTACAGATTCTACTTATACATATGTAAGATTTGTAACAATCATCAAGGGTGTAGAAGAAATTGATGCTACTGATGTATCTTTCTCAGTAACAATGACTTATGCTAGTGATTCTTCTGAAAAAACTGTTAATTATACTCCATATGTAGTAAAGAAGATTACTCAAAATAATGATACTTACACTGCAACAGTAGGTAGTGCAACACATACATTTGATAATTCAGTTAATCCAACAGAATACTATGTTGTATATGTATTAAGATTAACAACTTCAAAATTCAGTGGCAACTCAGTTAAGGCTACAACAACATTTGGTGGTACACCATATGTATCTGATTCAGAGACAATTTAGTGGAGGAATTATTTAATGAGAGGTTATATTAAACCAATAATTGAAGACGAAGAAATCGAATTAGAAGATGTTATTGCAGCTTCAAATGATATGGATATCGATAAGAATTTCAAAGATGGTGACGACGATTTCTTAAAAGAAGAATAAGTGAATTTAGGGTGGACTTAGTCCACTCTATTTTTGTAGGAGGATAGAATTATGAAGAAGTTAATATTATTAATGTCAATATTTGGTATCTTTATATTAGCTAGCTGTGATGATGGTAATAGTAATTACTATTATGATGATCCTACTTCATCTAATCCAACTACCGAAGAACCAGTTAATACTGGAAATGAAGAAAGTCCTAAAACTGATACAACTCAAGGTGATAATCAAGAGACTAACCCTAAACAAGACACTGAAGAAGAAAAGAACGATGATGGAAGTGTCTATAATGACAATATCGATTGGGGACCACTTCATTAATTAAATAATATAAAAAATAGACCCTACCTAGTATTTGTTTTACTAACTACTAAGTAGGGTCATTTCTTATTTATTATTAGTTATAATATATCCATTACTTACTGCATATATGGCAAGCTTATGTACTGATTCAAATCCAGTTTTATTTAATAAACTAGATATATGAGTTTTAACAGTATTTAAGGATATAAATAATGTTTCAGATATAGCCTTTTGATCTAATCCATTACATATTAATTGTAATACCTCAAATTCTCTTTTAGTTAAATCTGCATCATTAATTAAATTCTTTTCTTCCTTAGGATATATTGAATATCCTAAAAGAGTAGAAGATATAATAGCTAAAAGCTCATTAGAGGAAGTATTCTTATATATAAATGAATCTATTCCACCCTCTTGAGCTCTTTTAATATATGTTAATTCAGGCATCAGTGACTCTTTAAACAAGATTAGAGTGTTAAAAAATGATGAAGTATTAATTTATGATGAAAATAATAAATTGACTTTAGATAACCAAATAGTAAATGATTTACTATTAATTATTCAATCATTAGATGCTGAAATACCTTATGCTGAATATACTAAACAAGAATTCGACAAATACTTAAATTCTATTATTTACAAACCATAATAAAAAGCCGATTACTTACTAAATTATGTATGTAGTCGGCTTTTGTAGCATAACAAGTGTAAAACTCAGGAAATAAGTGAAGCAGAAGTATGTGTGCAAAAAATGCACACATAATCTTACACCTTGATTAATCATAAAAATATGTTATACTATAAGTGTCTTGAGGACAACAAAGGTATTAAAAAACGAAAAGGGATGACTGCAATCATCCCTTTTCTCATTTTAGAGGAAACAAAGGTATTTTGGTTTAACTATCGACGATAGTTATTCTTATTGATAATAATGATTAATACCATTATCACAATAAGAATTATTAGGTATTCCACCTAATACCTCCTAACTACCCGTTGTTCCCTCCGAGTAGAAGTAAATCATTGTGTTGTCTCCTCCTAAAATGAACCATATAAATATGGCAATTTAATGATAACATTATTCAATATAATTTGTAGATTTGTTGACGATATGTATAATTTTTGATAAAATTTATGTATATATTGAGGTGAGAAATAAATGAATAATAATTTTGGAGAAAAAGTAAAAGAAATAAGAAAAAAAGCAGGATTGAATCAGGATGAATTTGCAAAAGAATTAGGTTATACATCAAGATCTACTATTAATAAGATAGAAAAAGGCGTAAATGATATGAGTCATGATAAGCTTGAACTATTAATTAGAAAGTTTGATGTTGAAGTTAGTGATTTATTCGATTCTTTAGCTACTTCATCAGGTAGTACAATTATAGACGAAAAAGGTATAAGAAATATAAAAGTACCAGACCCTGATTTTACATATCCTAAAGCTGGTTTTTATAATATGAAAAATATAAAGCCAACTATTACAAGAAAGAATATAATAGTTGGAGATTATTCATATTATAGTGGTAAAGATTTCGAATCTAGAGTTACACATCATTATGAATTTTTAGGTGATAAATTAATAATTGGAAAATTTTGCCAAATAGGTAATAATGTAGAATTTATAATGAATGGTGCGAACCATCAAATGAATGCCGCTACTACATTTCCTTTTTATGTGATGGATGGTTGGAAACAAGAAACTCCTACAATGGATGATTTACCATTTAAGGGAGATACTATTGTTGGTAATGATTGCTGGATTGGACAAAATGTAACTATACTACCTGGAATACACATTGGTAATGGTGTAATATTAGGAGCTAATTCAGTAGTTACAAAAGATTTACCATCATATTCAATCTGTGCTGGAAATCCATGTGTAATTAAGAAAATGAGATTTGATAATGAAATTATTAAAATATTAGAAGAATCAAAATGGTGGGATAGAAGTATTGAAGAAATTCAAAAGATTATTCCTATTATTACCAAGGCTAATCCAACTAATGAAGAATTATTAAAGATATTGAAATAGCATAAAAACAAAAGAATGATATCATACTTATTTTAGTGTGATGTCTTTTTTTTAACTCATTCCTATTTATTGTTTTATTATTTTATGCTAAAATAAATAAAAAATACAATTTAGATAATTAAATAGATTTAGAGGTGTTATTATGAAGGAACACAATTTTATTATTGGAAATGAAAAAAGATTAATCTTGATTGCTGAAGATGAATTTATTAATCGTGAGATATTAGGAAATATTTTATCTAATGATTATGAAATTATTTATGCATGTGATGGAGAAGAAGCTTTAAATCAAATTAAGGAAAATAAGAATAAGCTATCATTAGTATTATTAGATTTAATTATGCCTAAGATAAATGGTATTGATATATTAGAGCATGTTAAAAAAGATTCAATTTTATCTAATATACCTATTATAGTAGTTACATCAGATTCCTTATCAGAAGAAAAGAGCTTAAATTTAGGAGCGGCTGATTTTATACCGAAGCCATATCCTAGAGAGACTGTAATAAAGGCAAGAATTAGAAGAACTATTGAATTATATGAGGATAGAAAGATAATTAATTATACTGAAAGAGATCCTTTAACTAGACTATATAATAAGGAATATTTTTATCAATATGCATCTACAATAGATACATATTATGAGATTACAGATGCCTTAATATTAGATATTAGACATTTCCATATTATTAATGACCGCTTTGGTGTTCATTATGGAGATATTGTATTAAGAAATGTTGCCGATAAATTAAGAGAGGTAATAAATCAACTAGATGGTATCGTATGTAGAAAAGAAGCTGATACATTTATGATTTATTGTCCTCATCAGGATAATTATTCATTTATATTAGATAAATTAAAGGAAATAGATTCATCTATAATTTATAGAATAGGTATTTATGAATATGTAGATAAGGATGTTGATGTATCTATTAGATTTGATAGAGCGAAGCTCGCATCAGATAAAATAAGGACATCAATTAATAAGAATATTGAATTCTATAATGAAAAGATGAGAGAAAAGGAATTATATGAAGAAAGATTAATAAATGATTTTGAAGAATCATTATTAAATAATGAATTTAAGGTTTTCTATCAGCCTAAATTTAATGTTAAAAAGGATAAGCCATATCTATCTAGTAGTGAAGCATTAGTTAGATGGTTCCATCATGATCTAGGTATGATATCTCCTGGTGATTTTATACCTTTATTTGAAGAAAATGGCTTAATCCAAAAGCTAGATAAGTTTGTATGGAGTGAGGTAGGAAAACAAATAAGGAATTGGAAGGAAAAATATGATTTCTATGTTCCTGTTTCAGTAAATGTATCAAGAATAGATATGTATGAGCCTGATTTTATAGATACTTTATTAAAAATAATTAATGATAATAATTTAACTACTAATGATATCTATCTAGAAATAACAGAATCAGCCTATACAAGTGATTCTAAGCAAATGATTGAAATAGCAAATAAGCTTAGAGATTTAGGATTCTCTATTGAAATGGATGATTTTGGAACTGGCTATTCATCACTTAATATGATTAATGAACTACCTATCGATGTATTAAAGCTTGATATGGTATTTGTAAGAAATGCTCATAAGAATCATGATACAAAGATAGTAGAATTTATTATTGATATTGCTAAATATTTAGAAGTGCCTGTTATCGCAGAGGGTGTAGAAACTAAAGAACAGGTAGAATCATTAAAGAATTTAGGCTGTGATATCATTCAAGGATATTATTTTTCAAAGCCTATTCCATCTAATGAATTTGAAAAATTCATAATAGAAAGGAAGAACTTATTATGATTACATTAGATAAATTAAACCAATTTGGTGCTAATACTAAAGAAGGCTTAGATAGATGTATGAATAATGAAGCCTTCTATTTAAGATTAGTTGATAAGGCTATTAATGATGATTCATTTATTAAATTAAAGGATGAATTAGAAAATAAAAATTATGATGAGGCTTTTAAAATAGCTCATTCATTAAAGGGAGTATTAGGTAATTTATCACTTACTCCCTTATATGATTTAGCAGTAGAGATTACAGAAAATTTAAGAATAAGTAAGGAAATAGATTATTTTGAATTAATAAATAAATTATTAAATAAAAGAGAAGAATTATTAAATAAATAATTGATGGTGAATTTATGAAAAAAATATGGATTGGAATCGTTAATATTATTGTAATGATTCTAGTTGTCGTATTTGTAATTATATATACTAATTTGGAACATGATAAGATATATAAAAGTCAAATAGAAACATTTGAAGCTACGGCAATTAGAATGAATAATATGACAGAAAATTATTTGAAAAGTGAACAGGATATAGTTGATAACTGGGCTAATCATATTAATTCTAAGGAATTAGATATAAATGAGGCATTAGAATTTACTGCCATATCTAAAAAGTCTGCCTACGCTTCAGTCCATATTATTTATAAGGATAGCCTAATGGGCTTATCAACATCACCATCAATTAAGGATTCAACTGATTATAATGTTTCATATAAGGAAATATCATTATTTGATAATTTAGATTGGATATCAGATAATCTAGATTCAATTAATGTATCTAGAGCTTATACTAATCCAATAAACGCATCTCAATCTATGGCATTATGTAGAGGTATTAAATTAAAGAAAGAATCAGATATAAAGGATGCTTATTTATTAAGAGTAATACCTGTATCAATTATTATTGATAAATGGTTATTAACACAGGAAGGTGCTGATAAAATTGAATTATCATTAATTGATAAATCAGGTAATTATATTATCAAGGATACTGCATATAAGAATACTAATTTCTTTGAATTTTATAAATCATATAATAATGCTAATTCTAAAGATTTAGATAATTTAAAGGAAACTATTATTAATAAAGATAGTGGAACAATAGAAATGTATAATTCAGTAGGTAAGCTTTGTATTATAGCTCATACACCAGTTAAGACTGTAGGTGGATGGGTATTATTAAGCTATATTGAATCAGATAATTTAAAGGTCACTAATGATAACTGGGTATTAGTTGGAGTAATATCTGCAGGTTTATTAATTCTATTTGTTATAGATTTAATATATCTAAGACATTTCTATATGAAATTAAAATATTTATCTCGTCAAGCAGAGCTTGCGAATAAATCTAAGACAGATTTCTTATCTACAATGTCACACGATATAAGAACACCTATGAATGCCATTGTAGGCTTAACAGTATTAACAGAAAAGAATATTGATAATAAAGAATTAGTTAAAGGATATAATAAAAAGATAGCATTAGCTTCTAATCATTTATTAACATTAATTAATGATATCTTAGATATTTCTAAGGTAGAAAGTGGAAAGATTTATTTAAATCCAGCATCATTTTCAATAAGAGAATTATTAGAAAACCTACTTAATATTACTGAACCAATGATTAAAAATAAGAATATTGAATTTAAGTGTGAAAGTCAAATTTCTTATGAATATTTATATGCTGATAAATTAAGATTAAATCAAATATTTATTAATATATTATCTAACGCAATTAAATATACTAATGATAATGGTAAGGTAACATTAGATTTAATAGAAGAGGATAATAATGAATATGTAAAGCTTATTTATATTGTTAGTGATACTGGTATTGGTATGTCAAAAGAATTTATGGAAAAGATGTATGAGCCATTTATTAGAGAAACTGATTCTAGAATTAATACAATTGAAGGCACAGGTTTAGGTCTAGCTATCACAAAGAAGATGGTAGATTTAATGGAAGGTAATATTGAATGTGAATCAGAAGTAGGTAAGGGTACTACATTTAAGATTACCTTAAACATTAAGAAGGATTTAGAGCACGATAATAAAAAGGTTAATAATTTAAGTAATGATTATTCTGATATAGCTAATATGAATATATTAATAGCAGAAGATAATGATATTAATTATGAAATAATATCTGAAATGCTAAAAATGTATAATATTAATACAGTAAGAGCTATTGATGGATTAGAATGCTTAAATATTATTAAGGAATCTAAGGAAAATGAATATGATCTAATATTTATGGATATTCAAATGCCTAAGATGAATGGATTAGATGTTACTAAAAATATTAGATTATTAGATAATTGGGCTAAGAATATTCCAATAATTGCCATGACTGCCGATGCATTTTCAGAAAATATAAATGAATGCTTAAGCGTTGGTATGAATGGTCATATAGCAAAGCCTATAGATTTAAATATAGTATTAAAGGAAATAAGAAAAATTAAGGAGCTGAGAAAATGAAAAAGGTAATAGGAGTATTTGGAGCCTCACTTTTAACACTAACTTTATTTTCTTGTGGAGATAGTAAGGAATTTAAACCTAAATATGATACTGAAAAGGTATATCAGGTTAATGTAGTAGGACATTATGAAAATTTTGAAGCATTAGAGGATGAATTTGCTAGATTTAATAAGTATTATCCTAAGGCAGAATTAACTTATACATATTTAGATAATTATAAAAAGGTTATTACAACTGCCCTAAGTAGTGATAGCGCCCCTGATATATTCTTTACATTCACTTATTGGGCAACTGATTCAAGCTATTCTGATTTATTTAATTCTACCTTAGATTTTAGTAAGGAAGAGGATATAAATCTAGATGTTATAAGAGATGGTTTATTAACGAAAAGAAATGATGAAATTCCAATGCTTCCAATCTATGTAACAACATATGGAATGATGGTAAATGAGGATTTATTTACTAAAGAAAATATTAATATTCCTAAAACATATAATGAATTAGTAAATTCATGTCAAAGCTTTAAGGATAAGGGATATGAAAATGTAATGATGGGTCATACATCTATGATTATGTATCCTATGTATTTTCCAAATGTATGTTACAGCATAAAGGATAATCAAAAGGCTATAAGTGAGCTTAATGAATTAAAGCCTGAGGCAGGAGAATATTTAAGAGATTCATTAAATTTAGTATCTGATTTTATGAGTAAAGGATTTGTTAATTTAGAAAATTGTACAACCCTTAAAAATGATTATGATGCTGTTATTAAAAGATTCTTCCAAGGTGATGTTCCTATGATGCTAGCATCAGGACAAACTCTATCAGGAACAGAAAAAAGAGAGAAGCAGTCAGAGGCATTTACTCAAAATCCATTTAAGTATTCACTAAAACCCATCCCTTCAACAAATGATGGTGGTATATTCTTAAATAGTGTTAATTTATGTTTTTCTGTAAATAAGAATAGTAAGAATTTAGAAATGACAAATGAATTTATGAGATTCCTAATTAGTAATGAGGAATTAGGTAATATGTCAAAAATAAAAAGAATGATGACACCAGCTAAGGATATGTCATTAGATGAAATGTACGCATCATTTAGTGATGCTAAAGATATTTATATTTCTAATTTAGGATTAAATGATACTGCAGATCAAAAGATTAGAACTGCAGGTAGTAAGGTAGCTCAAGGTAAAATTAGCGTTGATGATGCGATTAATAGCTGGAATACAATAGAATAAAAAGCGACTTTGATGTCGCTTTTTTGATTGCTTAAGCTTAATTAGCTAATACCTCTTTTACGTAATTAATATCTAAACTTAATGCCTTTGCTATTGTTTCAATATCAAAACCATTTTTATGCATAGTCTTGATATTATTCTTTTGATTTTCTAATGCACCTTCAGCTATACCTTCAGCCTTCCCTTCAGCTTTTCCTTGAATTTTACCTTTTTCAATAGATCTCTTTTCAAATTCATCCCAAGCTCTACACATATCAATCATCTCCTCATTCTCGTTAATAGTCATTTTAGATCCAGTTAAGTAATTAATAACACTTTTTGTATCTTTATAAACAATATTATATTTCTTTTTTCTTAATATATCTATTCCATCAACATTATCAGAAAATTTAATATATTCACAAAGTGCTTTAAAATCACTATTAAGCTTTTCTATATCATTATCACTCATATGATATGGTTCTATTAAATTAATATGATAATTTGGAATAAATTTTGATAAACTATCATCAACCTTAAATACATCATGTATTGATTTAGGAGCTTTCCATTTTCTCATACCATAATATATTACGATTGTTATTACCGGTTTCATTTTACCATATTTAGATTTATTTTTAAATTGTTTTCTATATGTCAACGCATCATATAATAAAACTCTAAATACCATTTCCTTATCTATATTTGTTTGGTTTTCTATACCAAATAGAATATATGTATTTTTATTATCTGACTTTATATTTACTTCCTTTAATAAATCTCTACTCTTTTCAAATATATCTTCATTTTCATTTACGAAAGTAGTGTCTAATTCCTTTAAATCATTTTCATTAACTACCTTTTTACCATCATAAAGACAAAAATTTACTATATCGGCAAATATATCATTTTTACCCATATAATCTTTAAGAATATTATCCTTCCTCTTATTAGGCATAAAATCACTTCCTACAAGCATAATTATACATATAGAAAAGTGCTTGTAAATAACGAATTTTTGATAAAAAATACCTTAGTTAAGCCATTTTTATAAAATTTTATGTTTTTGATTCATTATGAAGGAATAATTAACACAAAATACT
>JAFSJY010000073.1 GCA_017449215.1 Acholeplasmatales bacterium
CAAGGATTTAGGTAGAGTTAATGTAGTTAACAAAATTGATGCCTTCATTGGTCAAGCTAAGGCTTTAGATGTCGAAATAAATGAAGCTAAAAAGGCATACGAGGATGATGCTAAAAAGGTTGATGAATACAACGCTACATATAGATTTGGTAAATACAAAAATTATGCAAAGGTATTCAAAAATGATAAGGGCCAAATATTAATTAATTCTAATATCTTAGAAAGAGAAAGACAAAACAATATCATTTTAACTGATACAACAAAAGAAATGGTTAAATTAAGTAATGGTGTTGATTTAGATAAATTTCCAGAAAAGAAAGAAAAATATAATATATTAAAGAATTATCTAACTGAAAGCATTAAAAGCTATAAGGAGCAATTAAAGATTGATTATCATCATGGAGAGATTCCAAAGGAATTCTTTGATTATAAGAATGAAAGATATGATAAGCATATATTTGGCTTTGAAGAGGATGAAAAGCTATTTGCTTATGAGAACCCTGAATCAAAGATATTTAAAAATGCATTCCATGAGGAATTAAAAGATGTTCTTGCTGAAGAAAATAAAGAAGAAATGATTGAAATGGAAGACTTCAGCAATAAACAAGAATTAGAAATCGATCAAAACGAATTAAAAAAATAAAGTAGAAAAAAGAGTTGCAAAATTGCAACTCTTTCTTAATTCTTAGCTTTTATCAATCCTTCATATATGAATATATCTTTATATTCTTTCTTAATCTTATTAACTGTTGTCTTATTTGGATCAACAATAAATAATGTAGGACCACTGCCACTTAAAAATATGGTAGTGGTTTTATTTATATCATTATACATTTTATTTAAATCAGCATTAAGCTTTAAAGCTGGAGTAGTTAAATCATTAAATATGTTTTCCTTTAATGATTTAATATCATCATTTTTTAAAGCATCGATTATGTTATTAATCTTATCAGATTTACTACTGCCATCATATTTATATTCTTTATATACTGCTGCAGTAGATAATCCTAATTCTGGTTTTACTAATAATACCTTGATTGGCTTAAAATCAAAATCTAGGGTATTTATAACTTCACCTCTATTAGTACATAGTGCAATCTTATTATATAAGAAGAATGGTACATCACTACCTAAGGATGCAGCAATATCATAGATTCGTTTATCCTTCTTATTGATATCATATAGCTCACATAGTCCTAGAAGTGTAGTAGCGCCATCTGTTGAGCCTCCTGCAAGACCTGCCGCAGCTGGAATATTTTTCTTACAAATGATTTTACATCCACCCTTAATACCAAATGCTTCCTTGAATGCTTTGGCTGCTTTAACGATGATATTATCATCACCATATGGATTATCCTCTAAGATGATTTCATCATCATATTTAAAATACATTTCATCATATAAATCAATTGGAGCCATAAGGTTATTAACCTTGTGGTAGCCACCCTCAGTATCCATTACCTCTAGGGCTAGGTTAACCTTAGAATAAGCTTTCTTGTAAATATCCTTTTC
>JAFSJY010000074.1 GCA_017449215.1 Acholeplasmatales bacterium
AATATTCACTGCCACGCCCACAGCCACATTTTTTGCCCTTATCAGAAGCTTTTTTCTAATTTATGTATAAATTATCATCATTACATTAAAAGCAGCAGATAAGCCCTCTTACAGCAACTAATTCCTGTAATTCATCCGACCGTAGAATAACACCGTACTTTTATTATTATTTTATTTTATATTATACTTTGTATAATATACCTATTGACAAATTAGTTATAATTTGGTATAATATAATCAAGATAGGATAAGATTATTACTGATGTGCCTATCCATCAAAGGAGATTATATTATGGGATTAGATATGTATTTAGAAGCTAAAAGAAAGAATCCAGCAAAAGTTGGATTAACAGGTGCGTGTGGTGGATTAATTTCATTAGCTCCAAAGTCGGACAATGAGGAAATCGGATATTGGAGAAAGAATTATTCTTTATCAGAATTTTTATGGGAAGAACTTGGTATTACTGATAATGATAATTGTGTGCCTTTTGAAATGAGTGAACCTCAAATTAAAGATGCAATAGAATTTTGCGAAAATTGTATTAGAAAGAATCCATGTCCAAACTGGATTGATAAGAGAGAATGGGAAGAATCTCTTGGAGTATTCAGAAATGCATTAGAGCTAGTGCAGAAAGAACAAGCTCAAATCTTTTATAGGGAGTGGTATTAGTACCACTTTCCTAGAAAGGAGTTATTAATGCGTTTATATAAAAATGAAAAAACTAATGTTAATTATGATATGGATCCAGAGATATTTTGTAAAGCTATAGATTCAAATATAAAATTAGTTAATGAAATTAATGATGATTGTTTAAAAAAGAATGAGCTACTAGGATTTATTATTTCAATACCTGTAGCTGATGGTGAAGCTTTTTATCAAGTTATTAAGATTGATGATAAAAAAGCAAAAGTTGAATATTGTAATACTGGTGATGATTATAGAGATTATATTTTGGGTGATGGTGGTTATATAAGAAGAAATATAATTGATTCACAATTTGATTTTAAAAAATATTTAAAGAAGAAAATGAAGTAGTGAGGTATAAAATGGATAATAATGTATTGTTTGAACATATTGTAAATTTATTAGCTAATGGCTTAGCCGATATATGTGGAATTGAAACTTTAGATTATAAAGAAGAAGATTATGATTTTGCATACAAAGACCTTTTAGATAAAGGTAAGAAAGATGATGATATTTGTAGAGAAGAAATATGGACTCAAATTCTTTTTAATAAGAAGCCATTAATCTTAATAGATGAAGAAGGCGAAAGTCATAATTTATATTTAAGCAACATTAAAGAACAGCATATAAATTGGAAGTGGCTAGAAGAAAACGGAGATTTCTATGATAACAATGCTATTCTTCAAAAAGCTATTTTTGGTGAGGTAGTATATGGTTAGTTTTGAGAAATAATATTCTTTTTGGAATGTGCTGGTGTACTCAGTACACCGGTGTAATGATTACACCAGTTGACAGGTATTAGAAATAGATATATCCTATATGTGTAATATAATTACCTCTATGATTCTTCATGAGCGTATTTATACTGTTTCATATTCTTCTTAAAAGCAGTATTTATATATGCTTTCAAATTTTTGATGATTATATTACATAATTGATGTGTGAGGGCATCATTTAGGAACTGTTGGTAGCAGTTCCTTTTTTGTTGCAATCCCAAAGAGCCAGTCAAAGATCTGACACTTTCCCATTTCAAGCTTTTCCCACCCAAAAAAAGAACTCCCCTTTATTCTTACTAGCCCTAATTTTAGATACAAGCTCCTGCTATCTGGATTATTCCAGATATTGTATTTGTAATAAAATCAGCCCAACCATATCATGTTTAATGCAGTGGAGAGATCACTGCAGCAAACAACCGAGTAAGAATATTCACTGCCACGCCCACAGCCACATTTTTTGCCCTTATCAGAAGCTTTTTTCTAATTTATGTATAAATTATCATCATTACATTAAAAGCAGCAGATAAGCCCTCTTACAGCAACTAATTCCTGTAATTCATCCGACC
>JAFSJY010000075.1 GCA_017449215.1 Acholeplasmatales bacterium
TACATATCCATTGATGATAAATATGTATATGCTTTAGATAATTCATTTAATAATATTGGTAAGAAAAGATTTGTAATCATGAAGTTAGAAAACATAACTAAGGAAATGCTATTAAAGAAATAAAAAAAGCCTTGATATTAATCAAGACTTGTAATTTTTGGATGGTGCCCGAAACAGGAATCGAACCTGCACTCCTGGGAACTAGATTCTAAGTCTAGCGCGTCTGCCAGTTCCGCCATTCGGGCATTTTGCAATTCTTTCGAACTGCAATAAAAATTATACCAAATTATTTTTTGTTGTCAATAAAATTTTAACGTTATTCTATTATTCCTCCACCAACAACTATATCATCTAGATAAAATACTGCTGATTGCCCTGGTGTTGGTGATTTTATTTCCTCATCAAATACGATTCTTATTTTATTATTATCATTATATAAGGTAGCTGGATTATCCTTACCCTGATATCTTATTCTAACATTTAATTTTAATCCATCCTCTAGTCTATCAAATAATAATAGATTAATATTTGATACTAATATTTCCTTTTTATATAATTCCTTTTCAGTTCCTACAATTAGATTATTCTTATTAAAATCAAATCCTAGGACAAATAAAGGCTCACTATATGAAACTCCTAATCCCTTTCTTTGTACAATTGTATAATTAAATAATCCACTATGCTTACCTAATACCTTACCATCAGATAATACAATATTTCCAGTCTTAGGCTTTACATAATTATTGTCAATTAAATATTTCTTATAATCCTTTGTTGGAATGAAGCAAATATCTAAGCTATCCTTCTTTTGTGATACACCTAGATTAGCTTCTTTTGCTTTATTTCTTACTTCCTCCTTAGAATCAAATTCCTCTAATGGGAATATTACATGAGATAATGCATCCTTTGGAATTTGATATAGGAAATAAGATTGATCCTTTAATAAATTATTAGCCTTTCTTAAAATATATCTTCCATATTTATCACTATATTCTACCTTAGCATAATGGCCTGTCGCGATATATTCATATCCATTATTTAATGCAAATTCTAGCATCTTACCAAATTTAAAATATTTATTACATAAGATACATGGATTTGGAGTTTTCCCACTGTTATATGATTCATAGAAATTCTTAATAATTTTATCTTTAAAATCATTATATAAATCAAAATGAAAAAAAGGTATATTTAAGGTTTTACATACTTCTTTAGCATCAATATTTATTTCATCATTTGAATCAATAAAATTGATATTAACACCAGCTACATCATATCCCATTTCCTTTAATACTAGGCATGATGTCGCAGAATCAACTCCACCTGATATACCAACCATTACCTTTTTCATTTTTATCACTCTCAATTCTAAATTTCTTTATTAGTAATTTCGAAATTACATTTATCTAAATAAATATTCTTTCCACCTATATTTAATAGCTTATAGAATTCCATATCCTTAACATCATAAATACTAGGTCTTAAATCTAAATCCTTCTTAGGAAAATCTGTTTTATTCTTAATATCTAAATTTACTTTTTTAAAATAAATATCAGATATATTTTCTCCTACTATTGTAATACCATTTTCACTATTAGCATTAACATTTTCAAAATAAATATTAGAAACACATCCTAATATAGATTCATTACTTCTTTTAATATTAGTTATACTAATAGGCTCTCCTCTTCCCCACCAATTAATTGGAGAGACTAAATGATTATCAATATTGATATTCTTAAATGTGGCATTCTTTAAATCTGCCCCATCTCTTAGCATCAATGATATTCCTCTATTAGTATCATAGATGTCAATGTTTTCAAAGCTAATATTCTTAAAGCTTGAAACAGATTCAGTACCAATCTTTATCGCGGCAGATGTAGATTTTAATTTACAATTTCTAACGCTTATATTAGATGATTCTCCATATTTTTTAAAAGCCTCTGTTGTTTTTAATACAATACAATCATCTGCGCAATAAATATCACAATTAGAAATAGATACATTT
This sequence comes from Acholeplasmatales bacterium, assembly GCA_017449215.1. Classification (GTDB taxonomy): domain Bacteria; phylum Bacillota_I; class Bacilli_A; order Acholeplasmatales; family Anaeroplasmataceae; genus Anaeroplasma. The sequence goes on from JAFSJY010000075.1 coordinate 2,009, forward strand.
TTACAATGGTCAGGATCTATTCCATCACAATTAGTAAAAATAGGGCTATTCTTTATTTTAATATTATCAATACTTACATTTTGGCATCCAACTAAATGTAATGTCCAAAAGGCACTTCTTGTTAATGTTACATCCTTTATTTCTATATTCTTACCATTCTCAATATAGATTAATGGAATTCTAGGATAATAGGCACCCTCAATATGGTATTCTGTAACCTTACCATAAAATAGCTCCTCACTACCATCTATAGTACCTTCACCAGTTAGCTTAAATTTATTAATATCCTTACCTATAATAAAATATTTAGAAGGTCTACCATCGTAGTAGCAATCCTCCCATGTAGGTCTTTTAATAGTTGAATCTCTATTTATTTTAATATCATAAAACTCATCTAAATTATCACCTAGTACAATTCTAGCACCCTTACATAAATGTAATTCTAAATCACTTGCTAAAAAGATTGATGATGATTTATAAATACCCTCTTCAATTATTAATTTAGATCCTTTAGCATCTAATATTGCCTTATTTAATAGCTTAGCTACATCCTCTTTTCCAGTTTTATCTGGATTATAATCACTAAAATTAATCATATTAACCTCTCTAAAATTCAAATTTAACATCTAATACCTGCTTACAATCAAAGCGAAAAATATATTTTATTTCATATTCAGCCTCAATTTTACCAGAGATTGGCATAAAATCATTATCCATTATAATTGTAAGCCTAATTGATTTAAATTTAGGATAATCTCCTAAATCACCAAGCTTTTTCATTTGTAGCTGTAAATATTTAGCTGTATCAGTTTCAACATTTAAATCTAAAACAAATTTATAATTATCCTCTACTATTTCCTTTTCTATTTTAGAAACAGTATTTTCATTAATTATACAATCAAAGAATGTTGTATCATATGGGGTTACACCATATTCCTTTTTATAATCCTCTAATTTAATTTCTTGAAATTCATCATCCTTATTATTTCTATAAGTAATCTTATCATTAAATATAGCCTCATGATACTGATTCTTCATAGATGAATTTGAAGTATTATAAATAACATATTCATTCCCATCCTTAGAAAGAGATGAATAAATGCTTTGCGTAACAATAAATGCCTCAGTACTACCCTCAGCTATTTGCTTAAATTTAGGTAATGCCTTAAATCTTTTACTATATTCATTTATTATTTCAATATTATTATCATATTCAGATACCTTTTTTAATTCTATTTCAGCATCATCTTTCCCATTCTTATTATTAATAACATCATTCATCTCATCATTTGTTATTTCAGGCTTTTCACCACTACTACAGGAAATGAGAAATAAGGGAAATAATAATATTATAAATATTAATTTCTTCATAAAAATCTCACCATTAATTATTATATAACATTAATATTTTATATCCAAATTATAAAAAATTGTAAGCAATCTTATTTTTATTATGTTATAATGGTTTTACAGGAGTTTGATTAATATGGATAAATATGATTCTTTAAAATTAGGAAATCAATTATGTTTTCCTCTTTACGCAGCCGCTAAAGAAATAACAAGAAAATATAAGCCTTACTTAGATAAATTAGATTTAACATATACACAATATATATGTATGATGGTTATGTGGGAGCATCAATCATTAAATGTTAAGCAATTAGGTGAATATTTATACCTAGATTCAGGAACTCTTACTCCTCTTCTTAAAAAGCTAGAGGAAAAGGGATATATCGAAAGAAAGAAAAAGGACAGCGATGAAAGAAATCTAATTATTACTGTAACTGATAAGGGATTAGACCTAAGAGATCAGGCATTATCAGTTCCACAGGCTATGGGAAGCTGTATTTCTATATCCTCTGAAGAGGCTGAATTACTTTATAAGGTATTATATAAAATCTTAAATAATTTAAATAATTAAGCTCTTTAAGAGCTTTTTTATATCTTCTTTTGTTTATAAAAACAAAAAGGAAAATAATTTCATAAAATTTATAAAAAATTGTGTACAATGTATTGACAGCACAAATTAAATTGTGTACAATGTAATTGCAAAATTAAATTGCAAACAATCTATTTTGAAAGGATGGGAATAAATATGGTAAAAGATATCAATGGTTTAAATGAACTTGATGAGGTATTAAGAAATAATAAAAAGGTATTAGTTGATGTATGGGCACCTTGGTGTGGACCATGTAGAATGTTAGGACCTATCGTTGAGAAGGTTGCTGATACGACTGATGGTTTAACAACTATTAAGATTAACTTAGATGATAATGAAGAGGTTGCTGCAAGATATGATATTGAAGCAATTCCTACTTTATTAGTATTTGAAAATGGTGAATTAGTTAATAGAAGCTTAGGATTCGTTCCTGAACAAATGGTTAGAAATTTAGTAAAGTAAAATAGGGGTGGAAATTATGAATAATAAATTTTATGAAATTAATGTTTTAAATCAAGATGGTTCTTCTCAAAACCTATGTGAGTATGCAGGTAAAGTATTATTAATTGTTAATACAGCTACAGGCTGTGGCTTTACTCCTCAATATAAGGAATTAGAGGAATATTATAGAGAATTTAAGGACAAGGGCTTTGAGGTATTAGATTTCCCTTGTAATCAATTTGCTAATCAAGCAAATGGAACAGATACTGAAATCAACCAATTCTGCTCTTTAAAGTATGATACTACTTTTAAGAGATTTAAGAAGGTATTAGTAAATGGCGATGAAAAGTGTGAGCTATTTAAGTATCTTGAGGATAATTGTCCTTATTCAGGTAAGGGCTTAAAGATGGGCTTATTACAAAAGCTTAGCAAGGCTAAGGATAATGAAATCAGATGGAATTTCACTAAGTTCTTAGTTGATAAGGAAGGTAATGTAGTTAAGAGATTTGAGCCAACTGAAAAGATGGAAAATGTTAAGAAGGCTATTGCTGAATTATTAAAGTAATAAGGAGTGATTTTATGTTTGATACAATAATTATAGGAACTGGCGCGGCTGGTATTTCAGCGGCTCTAACACTTAAGCAATTAAATAAGAATTTCTTATGGATTGGTCCAAAGAATTTGTCATTTAAGATCAATTCAGCTGAGAAAATCAGAAATTATCCAGGACTATCTTCTGTATCAGGCAAGGAAATGAAGGAAGCATTCCTTAAGCAAATTAATGATATGGAAATAGAAATCCTAGATAAGCAGGTAACAGGTGTTTATGATTTAGGAGATTATTATTCTGTATTATGTGGGCAGGATTCATATGATTCTAAAACAATCATCTTAGGCCTAGGTGTTGAATCTGTTAAGCCTATAAATGGTGAAATTGAATTATTAGGTCAGGGTGTATCTTATTGTGCTACATGTGATGGCTTCTTATATAAGAATAAGGAAATAACAGTATTTTCTTCTTCTAAAGAATTTGAGCATGAGGTTACATATTTAGCATCACTTGCTAATCATGTTAATTTAATTCCTCTATATAAGGATGTTGACATTAATTTAGAAAATGTCACTATCTTTAAGGGAATGCCTAAATCTATAAAGAAAGAAAACAAAAAAATGCTATTAGATTTAGGAAATAATAACATTTTAGAATCTGATGGTATATTTATGCTAAAAGCTTCTATTTCTCCTTCTGTTTTAGTCCCAGGATTAGAGGATAAGGATGGTCATATAGTTGTTGATAGATTATGCAATACTAATCTAAAGGGCGTATTCGCAGCTGGAGATTGTACAGGTAGACCATATCAATATGCTAAGGCTGTTGGTGAAGGAAATGTTGCCGCTCATAGTGTAAATCACTATTTAAGTGAATTAAAGAAATAAATTAAAAAGGGGCTGTAAAAAAATAACAGTTCTGTAAAAAATAGGTTCAAACCTAGAGTGAAATCTGGGAATGAACCTATTTTTATTTATTGAGCCGTTATTTTTTTACAGTCCCTTCTTTGTCATATACAGTTCCAACTTTTTGCATAAATGCTTCAAATTCTAATTTAGGAAGTGGCTTACAATATAGGTAGCCTTGGGCATTATTACATCCAAGATTTAATAAGAAATTAGCTTGCATCTCATTTTCTACTCCTTCACAAACTACATCTATATTTAATCTCTTGGCCATATCGATAATACTTCCAATTATTATTTCATCAGAATTATTTAATTCATCTCTATTAATAAATGATCTATCAATTTTAATTTCATTAACCTTAAAATCTCTTAAAACTGATAATGATGAATATCCAGTACCAAAATCATCTACTGATGTCATAATACCATTCTTCTTCATTGTATTAATGAATTGAGCTAATCTATCCTTTTCCTCAAGATTTGTTGTTTCTGTAACCTCAATAACAATATCTCTTGTTTGAACATTATATTTTCTAATGATATTAATTATTCTATCTTCGATATCTGAAAATTCAAAATCACGTCTTGATAAATTGCATGATGCTGGAACTATTATATGGCCTTGATTTCTATAATTATGAATATCCTTACATAATGTTTCAAGCATGAATAAATCTAAATCAATTATTTCTCCACTCTTTTCTAGAATTGGAATAAATAATCCTGGAGGTATAAGCTTACCATCCTTGTTCCATCTAGCTAAAGCCTCAACACCAACAATCTTACCTGATTTAATATCGAATTTAGGCTGGTAATATACAATGAAATTTCCATTTTCTAATTCTTCCTTAAATGTTCTTTCAATATTCTTTACAGAATTAATCGTTTCCATTAATTCATTTGTGCTTTCTACAACTATCTTCTTAGTACTTCTAGCATATTGACAGGCAAGAGATGCATGTGAAACAATTTCATCATATGTAACATCATCTGATTTAAGAACTTTATAGCCAACAACACCAATTAGATTTACTTTTTTTCTAACATTATCTTGTTTAATAATTACAGGACACATTGTTACTAAATTAATAAAATCCTCATGTCTTCTTCTATTTATGAAAGCGACAAAGTTATCCCCACCTAAATGTCCTACAACCTCATCATCAAAGGCAAAATCTCTCAATGCATTAGCAAAGCTTAAAATCGCCTCATCACCCTGTTTAGAACCAAAAATTTTATTAATTAATCCAAAACCCTTAATGTTAATAAAATAACTATTATATTTCTTTATATCTACATTTTCTCTAAGCTTTGAAATTTCCTTCATAAATCCCTTAATATTAGGAAGATGAGTATTATGGCTTATAAATTCCGCATCCTTAGCCTTTTTAATAAGCATGAATTTCTCATGATGCATAGAAACCATTCTTAATACAATATCAATAATTTCAGTTTCTTTAATATTTAAGTTATGACCATCTTTTTTCTTAAAGAAAATATAAACATATTCATCATGGCAATACTTTATTTGGCATTTTTCATCAATATTTTCATCAACAACAAAATCAAAGTTCTCACATAAAACTGTATTAACTATAGAAATTTTTCCAAGATGAATATCTTCCTTAACTAATTCTAGAGCTTTAATTAATGATTTTTTTAAATCATTATTATCGTCTAGGTATTCGACAAATTTAGCCATATCGAACATAGTATTCACTTCTTTCTTAACGGGTATTTAATACATTATAGCATGTAACAAAAAATAAATCTATAAGATTTAGGACTAAAAAAAGAAAGATATTTATGAATATCTCTCTAATCACAAAAAGCTTCTTTCGTTATCATAAAATTCATGATAGATAGCAGCGATGCATTCCTCAAAGATAATAATAGACTTTTTATTTGGCTCATTGTTTCTTCTTTTTAAATATTGATATTTAATAAAATCCTTTAATCCACATTCTATTAATAAATCATATTTATCATCTAATGATAGATTACCAATTGTTTCCTTACACCAAATATAATTATTATTTTTCTTCTTTATATATTGAATATCGCCATTATCATTTTTTCTAACAAGCTCAATATCTAATGTATGCTTCAAAACCAAATAATTATCATCCTTAAATAAGATTCTAATACCATTTATATCATCTACTAATTCATCATTACCATTTACTCTTAAATAATTATTAATAGACTTAATAAATATATTCTTTATCTCATCCGCGCTTCTTTCATTATCATTAATATAAAATCTTATATTAAAATCAAACCCTATATATTTAGCTTCATTAAATGTAACCATATTTCTTTGACATGGTCCAATGTATTTAAAGCTAAATGTAAATATTGATTTTATATCATGCTGGATATATGAAATAAGCTCATTTATTTTATTTTTAAATTCAATATATTCATTTTTAGAAACAAATTTAAAACCATCCATAATATCGACCTACTGATAAAATTATATCATTTTTTAGATCAAAAAGAAAAGCGTCATTTGACGCTATTTCCTATCTAGTTAATTTGATATTATGCTTTTCTAACCAATCAAGACCATATTTTTCAATGACATAATCCATATCCTTATCTCCTCTACCAGAAAGGTTAACAAGGATAGTACCAGTCTTTTTAGTAGTTCTTGCAAGCTTCATTGCATAAGCAACCGCATGAGATGATTCAATTGCGGGAATGATACCCTCAAGTCTTGATAATGTGAAGAATGCCTCTAATGCCTCATCATCAGTTACTGTATCATATTTAACTCTACCAATATCATGTAAGAAGGCATGTTCTGGTCCAACAGATGGATAATCTAGGCCTGAAGCGACAGAATATACTAAATCAGGCTCACCATTTTCATCCTTTAGCATTAATGAATTAAATCCATGCATGATACCCTCAGTACCATATGTGATTGAAGCAGCGTGTTCTCCTCTTCCCTTACCACGTCCAAGAGGCTCTACACCAACAATTTCAACTGGGTCATTAACAAATGGAATAAACATACCAGCTGAGTTAGAACCACCACCAACACATGCACATACAACATCAGGTAATAAGCCAGTCATTTCCTTAAATTGATCCTTTGCCTCAATACCAACAACTGATTGGAAATCTCTAACCATTAATGGGAACGGATGAGGACCAACTACAGAACCAATACAATAGATACAATCCTTATATTCCTTTAGATATGCAGCAAATGCAGCATCTACGGCTTCCTTTAATGTTTGTTGTCCATCAGTTACTTCTACTACATTAGCACCTAAAAGACGCATTCTAGCGACATTTGGTGCTTGCTTCTTAATATCTACCGCACCCATATAAATATCGCATTCTAGGCCAAAATACGCAGCCGCAGTAGCAAGTGCTACACCATGCTGACCAGCACCAGTTTCTGCAATAATCTTTTTCTTGCCCATAAACTTAGCTAATAAGCCTTCACCCATACAGTGATTTATCTTATGAGCACCTGTATGATTTAGGTCTTCTCTCTTTAAATAGATCTGAGCACCACCACAATATTTAGATAAGCTTTCACAATGATATACTGGAGTAGGTCTTCCTTGGAATTCCTTTCTTATTCTTCTTAATTCATTAATGAATTGAGATGAATGGCAGATAGTTTGATAAGCTTTTGTAATCTCTTCAAATGCAGGCTTTAATTCATCTGGAATATAAGCACCACCATAATTTTTAAAATATCCATTTTCATCAGGATAGTTTCTTAAATATGTTTCAAAATCAACATCTTTAATTTTCATAATTATAATCTCCTTGTTTTTCAAAAACTAATTAAATTATATCAAATTTTATTGCATAAAAAAATACCTTTAAAAAGAAAAAGTCCTAAGATTTCTCTTAAGACTAGAATGGTATATTATTAAACATAAACCAATACGCAGCTACAAAGGCAGCTGTAATAAGTAATAATATTAAACCCTTTAGGAATCTAATACTAAATAATTTTCTTAAAGCATCAACTAAGCTTAGTAATGAGCCTACACCAATTATAATACCTGAATATATTACAAATTGCTTATTCTCAACTAAGAACACTAATTCTGAATCATCAATCCATTTAGCCTTAGCATAAATGAAGAAAAAATAACCAATTGTTACTAACGCAGCTAATCTACCAATTAAAGCTAATAAAGCAATTAAAAATCCCTTCATACGATTAATCACCTACTTTAGCAACATTATACCATATTTATTTTATAATTCATTAATTATCTGATCTAGAATATCCATTTTTCATATGAGCTGAAGCATTTAATAATACCTTGTTTAAGGTATCAGTAGTTACTTCTTTTGCCATATTACATAATTTCTCATTAGCTTCTGCTATTAGCTTAGCATCCTTAGCTTCAATAAACTTCTTATCATATTCATTAATTAGCTTAGTACCTTCATTAAATATAGCAGCCTGATATCTTTCAATTGCTTGAATAGCTGTTCCATAATTGCTATCAGCAAGACAGCCAATTAATCTATTAGACCAATAGAAATTATTAGAATCACAATCTAATGTAACATCAGAAACATATTTAGGCATAGATTTAACATTTGCATATAAAGGTAATGCAGAATTAAACGCATTTGAACCAAAACAAATCCATTCAATTGCCTTTATTTCATCTGGGACATAATCTCTAATTTCTAGAATAGCCATAACACCAGTTCTTGAAATTCCGATAGGACGATAAATTCCCTTCTTAGGATTATCTGCCTTAGAATATGGATTATATGGAGTTCCCTGATAATAAGATGAAAGGATATATTTAATTTCCTCCTCTGTAATCTTTCTTTCAGGTACTAATGACCAAGGAATATCATCACTTTCAGGAGTAAAGTCAGCATTGTCTCCATCCCACTTATATGTTCTTGGATTAAAATATCTAGCCATAAACCAAGCTCTTGGTGTGTTATATACATGATCTGAATCAGTATGAGATCCAAATACGTTTCTAGGATTAAATACACCATTATTATTACAATCTAAATGATTGTCATTAATAAATTCCTTTAAATCAGCTGAGCATAGGTTTTCACGTTTTTCACCAAAGGCATCATCTAAATCAAATCTATCTAAACCAAATTGGTTAGGCATAATTACATATTCTGTATCCTTAACTCTTCTTGCAATCCAATGATGTCCACCAATAGATTCTAACCACCAGCATTCATTCTCATCATTAAATGCGATACCATTTGATTCATATGTACCATACTTTTCAAGTAAGCTACCTAATCTTAAAACACCCTCTCTAGCTGTCTTAATATAAGGTAAAACTAAAACTACCAAATCCTCTTCACCAATGCCACCTACTATTTCCTTTTCCTTCTTATTCTTTGCAGGAATATATTTAACAAGTGGATCAGCACCTAATACTCTAGAATTAGATGTAATAGTTTCAGTTGCTGTCATACCAACATTATATGCATTAATACCATTGGCAGCCCAAATACCATGCTTATCATCAACAGATGGAGTTGATGTATAAGAAACAGGATTATCTGGTAATTCTATTTCTAAATGTGATATTTTACATTTATATTTTCTTGGTTGATCCTTAGGATTAACTACAATAAGCTTTTTTACATCAAAATAACCATCATCATTTCTAGCTATCATAGTTGAATTATTGTAAGAAGCCTTCTTACCTACTAAAATTGTTGTACATGCCATATTCATCTCTCCTTTTACATAGAAAAATTACCATAGCCGTCGCCATGGTAAATAATTCCTAAAGCTATATATAATAAAAATCAAAAAAAGAAAAATTAGTTTTTACAATTATTATTATACATACCCTAAATAAAAAGTCAAGTGTATTTGACATTTTTCTACAAAAATAGTGATATTGACAAATATTGTACAATAACTTTTAAATATAACTATTTTGGAATAAAAGACGATTATCTACACATAAATAAAAAATCCCCATAGCATTTAAATACTATGAGGACATATCTATTATCTATCTCTAATTGCATCTATTGGTCTCTTCATTGCTATATTATATACAGGAATGAATGTTGAAATAAATGCTACTCCAATACTTACAGCAAGTACTAATAATACCTGTCTAATACCTGGAGATAATAATGTAAACATTAAATTATATTCATTAATCAACGAATTATTAATTACTTTAGAAATAATGAATGTTGCCACAATAGCAAATGTAAATGCGATCATTGCAATAATGAATGATTCAGCAAAGAAGATATTGAATACATCTCTACTTCTAGCACCTACTGCTCTTAAGATACCTATTTCTCTCTTCTTATAAGAAATTGAAATAGTAATGAAATTAAATAGCATTAATGATGCGAATACGGCAAAGCCTATACCAACATATAGGAATACCTGTGATAATGTTTCAATTAAATCATTAATACTTTCATAAGCTGGCATTACACCATTTTGAATTCTAAAGATAGTCGTACCATCCTCTCTATCAGCATATGTATCTGTAACCATCTTTTTAACTAATGATGAATCACTAGGCATATCAGCTAATACGAATGTGTATTTTCCAGTATCTGCATTAGCACTCTTGATTACGCTGTTATTTACATAAACAGAATCACTATATGAATTATCAATAACGATTGCTGATATAGTCATTTGCTTATTATTAAATAATTGAACTGAATTATATCTAATATCTCTATAACTTGCATTTATAGAAACAGGAAGATTATTTACTTGATTTAATAAATAATTCTTAGCGTCATCAGTAAATATTAATTCCTTTAAATAATTATAATAATCATCAAATGTATCATATGCTGCCACCTTAGGATCATTCTTTGCCTTAAATGCTGTAAACGCATTATATAATTCATAATAATTACTAAAATAGCTAATTGCTTCACCTAAATATTCAATCTCATAATAGTTAGTTTCATATTTTTCATTTTCCTTATCGTACCAGCCAGTTAAGGCATAGAACTTTGGAACTGAATAATTAGAATTAAAATTATTTCTAAATGTATTGTAGCTAATACCAATTTGATTTTCACTTAAATTACCATTACCAATAACTAAAGCATTGCTTGGAATTGAATATAATCTATAGAAATTATTTGTATAACCATCAATTGTTATATTACCATTATCAATTTCTAATTTTAATTCTAATCCAATACTATCAATTGTCTTTTGATTAGTAAATAATACTGAGCTAAAGCTATACCTATAATCAGACATGAACTGATTTGCAAGCATGTAATAGCCAATTGTGCTTGCCATATCGCTTGCCTCACTCTTATCAAGTGCTGCATATCTTTCTCTATTGAAGTTAGTATCTACAATACCTGTAATCTTAAAGCTCTTTTGACCATTGCTAGAATAATATGATAATGTCTTACCAATTATATTTGACTCAGTCATAGCTGTAGGATCAATAGATTTACCACTACTATCCTTATATCCATTTTTCTTGAATGTTTCATACATTACCTTAGTAATAGCTACCTCACCATCATTTTCTGGGTAAGAGCCAATCAATGTATAACCCATTCTACTTATATCTGCTGGATTAGATAAATATAATCCTGAGAAATAGCTTGGATATGATGAATAATAATCACTGTTATTATTCTTAATATTTTCATAGAATGATGATTCACCATTCTCATTTAATCTATAAACGCCCTTAAAGTCGATACCGTATTTATTCTTTAATTCATTAAGATCATCATCGTCAGCATACATCTTTCTAGATGATACATAATCATCAGTATCACTATATTTATAATATTGAACCTTTTCCATTGCTATTGAATCATTAGCTAATTCCATAATAGAATCAGTTGTTGATGTGACCTTGTTATAGCTACCCATTGTATCAGCAAGGCCAAACATACCAAATGCTGTTATTGCTAGCAAAATTGTAATTACTAATCTAAATGGCTTTGTCTTTAAGCTTGAGCCACCAATTCTAAAGCATTTCCTTAATGATAATCTAGACTTAATTGCTTTAAATTCCTCTTGCTTATTTACTATCGCAGCCTCATCAGTTGTCTTAAATGATTCCTTATTACCAAAATCATCAATTCTAGTAATTCTCTTAAATGCACCATTAACTGAATCATCTAATGAAATTAATCTTTCCTGATTCTTCTTTTCATTAAGATATTTCTTAATTAAAGCCATATCCTCATCAGTTAATTCATAATCCTTTTCAACCTTTAAAACTGATTGATCAATTAATGTTAAGCCTTCACTCTTCTTATCACCAGCAACACTAATCTTTTCTATATCAGATATAATCTTACCATCAGCAAGCTCAATTACTCTATCTCCATATAGTTCTGCAAATTCTCTATCATGAGATACAACGATTACAAGCTTATTTTGAGCAAGCTTCTTTAATGTATCAAATACGGCAAGACCAGTTTTAGAGTCTAAGGCACCTGTTGGTTCATCACCAAAGATGATATCAGGGTCCTTAACTAAGGCTCTAGCAATAGCTACTCTTTGTTTTTGACCACCTGATAGCTCATTAGTCTTTCTATTACCATAGCCCTTTAGGTCTACTTCCTCTAATATTCTATTAATTTCATCAGATGTAGCCTTTCTACCCTGGAGTTCAAGAGCCAAGCCTATATTTTGTCCTACATTAAATTCATCCAAGATATTATATTCCTGGAAAATAAAACCTAGATATGTATTTCTATAAGAGTCAAAATCACCTTGCTTAAAATTCTTAGATGATTTTCCCTTAATGATAATATCTCCACCATCAGCCTTATCAAGTCCGCCCATTACATTTAATAATGTAGACTTACCAGAACCAGACTTACCTAGGATAAATACTAATCCCTTATCAGGGAATTTAACACTAACGTGATTTAAAGCAACTACAGGTTCACCCTTCTTAGGCTTATATTCACGATATAAATCCTTTACCTCTAACATGAAATTACTTCCTTTCCATTATTTTTTCTATTTCATCATTATTAAGTTTTTCTCCAATAACAATGATAACATCCTGTCCATCCTCTATTGGATTAATTTCTTGTAAATGCTTAACAACATTAATATTATACCACATGTTATTTTCAAACAAATATCCTTTAATCCTCATTATGTTACCATATTTTGAATTATTCATTAATTCATTAGATATTCTTATTAATTCATCTCTATTAAACTTCTTATTCATAAAATATAATGAATCATAATTATTATCATCTATTAAATTTCTTTTAGCATATGAAAAGCTTGAATAGCCACATTTTATATATTTATCTATATCATTTACATCATAAATAATATTATTAATATTTCTATCACAATTATTTTCCTTTAATGAATCCTTTATCATTGATAATGCTAATTCCTTATTAGAATTCTCTAAATCACATTTAGAAAAAATAATGCTACCAGCTACAGCTACCTGTGTTGTTACAAAATATTTTGATTCATTAGATAATTCTTTAATTGTTGAATCAAAAATACAAATTACATTTCCAATCTCATACATTGAATCAATTGGTTCTTCATATAATGTATCAAAGAATTCATCAGTATCATATATACCAGAAGGTTCTACTATTATTCTTGTATATCCTCTCATTGCCATAGAAATAAGCTTTGTTTTAAATCTTCTTTTATGGCAATCTAAATCACAGCCACCAGCTACCATTTCAGCGTCTACGCCTAAATTTGATATAAGCATCATATCGACGTTGATAGCGCCATAATCATTTTCTAATATACAAATATTTTCGCCCATTTGCTTTAAATAGCTTACATATTTCTTTAAAAATGTAGTTTTACCAGCTCCTAAAAAGCCAGTAATTAAATCTATCTTGACCATAGATACCTTGTATTATTAAATTAGTAAGAATTGTACTAAGTAATAATACTTTCTCCTTTCTTACCTCTCAATTATTTATACACCATTAATTTGATGTTATAATTTTTTAAACACTGTGGATTTGTTTCTCATAGTTTACAGCTA
>JAFSJY010000076.1 GCA_017449215.1 Acholeplasmatales bacterium
ATATCCCGCCTATGACTCACCCATGGAAGAAAGCATCTTTTGACGCTTTCGTAGCTAAACAAAAACACCGCCTTGAATACGATCAAAGCAGTGCTTATATTAAGTAAATTATAGGAACTTTTCAAAAGTCATTGACACAAATTTTACAATTTAAATATTAAATAATTTTACTGCATTATTGGTAGTAATTTTATCTACCTCTTCTACTGATAATCCTTTTATTTCAGCCATTTTTTGACAAACGAATCTAACATATGAGGATTCATTTCTTTTTCCTCTATATGGGTCTGGAGCTAAAAATGGAGAATCGGTTTCAATTAATAAATTATTAATATCAATTCCTTCTGCGACTCTCTTAGGTTCTTTAGCATTTTTAAATGTTAAAGGACCACCTAAAGATATATACATACCAAGCTTAACATATTCCTTTGCTAGCTCTAATGAACCACCATAGCAATGCATTACACCCTTTAATTTACCATTAAAAGATTTAACAATATCAAATGTATCCTGGTTTGCATCTCTAGAATGAATAATTATAGGTAAATTCTTTTCTATTGCTAATTCACATTGAAGCTTGAATAATTCCTTCTGTTCTTCCTTAAATTCAACACTCCAATGATAATCTAATCCGCATTCACCTATTGCATATACCTTATTATTTTCAATAAATTCCTTAAGCTCATTAAATTGCTCTAAATATTCCTTATTACATTCCTCGGGATGTACTCCCGCAGTAGGATAAAAAAAGCTATATTTTTTAGAATATTCCTGAGCCTTTCTATTAGTATCATATGAAAAGCCTACTAATATAATTTTCTCTATTCCATTTTCCTTACATCTATTTATACAATCTTCTAAATCATCCTTAAATTCTTCATCAAAAAAATGACAATGTGTATCTATCATTTATATCCCACCTTAACACATAAATATTTTAATTATTTTAAATAATTATGTCAAATCAAAAAGAGACGCATAGTTTATTATGCGACTCTCGATATAACAGCTAATTATTTTTTAAAATATCAGCTATTTCTCTTATTAATTTTTCTGTTTTTTCCCATCCTAAACATGGGTCAGTAATAGATTTACCATAGATACCACCATCTGGCTTTTGGTTACCATCCTCTAAATAAGATTCAATCATTAAACCCTTAACATATTTATTAATGATTTCAGAATGGTTCTTAGAATGTAATACTTCTTTTGCTATTCTTGTTTGCTCTAGGAATTGCTTATTAGAATTATTATGGTTACAGTCTACGATAATTGATGGGTTCTTATATTTATCCTCACCATACATATTAATTAATCTTAATATATCCTCATAGTGATAATTAGGATTAGAATCACCATGCTTATTTGTATATCCTCTTAATATACAATGGGCAAGCTCGTTTCCAGATGATTCTACCTCCCATCCTCTATAAATAAATTTATGAGAATTATGAGCAGCATGCACTGAATTAAGCATTACCTTATAATCACCTGATGTAGGATTCTTCATGCCAACAGGAACACTAATTCCTGAGGCTACTAATCTATGTTCCTGATTTTCAACAGATCTTGCACCTACGGCAACATATGATAATACATCATCTAAATATTGATAATTATCTGGATATAGCATTTCATCTGCTGTAGAGAATCCTGTTTCTCTTAAAACATCCATATGTAGCTTTCTTACAGCGATAACACCCTTAACCATGTCTACATCTGCCTTAGGGTCAGGCTGGTGCAGCATACCCTTATAGCCATCTCCATTAGTTCTAGGCTTATTAGTATATATTCTTGGAATAAAGTATAAAACATCCTTTACCTCCTCATATACCTTCTTTAGTCTATGCATGTATTCTAATACTGCATCCTCTCTATCTGCACTACAAGGGCCAATAATTAATATAAATCTCTTATCTAATCCCTTAAAGATATTCTTTATTATTTCGTCATTTTGAGCCTTTACCTTAATAGATTCACTATCTAAAGGATAAGCTTCTTTTATTTCCTCAGGAAGCAAAACCTTCCTTTTAAAATTCATTGACATTAGTTATACCTCCCGAATAATTTTGTTAGTTTATTGCATCCACAATAGACTTGCAGAAATCATAAACATATGGACCAGCATTCTTGCCATATTGTTCAATAATTCTAACTATTGCTGAACCAATAATTACACCATCTGATTTAGCTGCCATTGTTTTAGCCTGCTCTGGATTAGAAATACCAAATCCGATAGCTACTGGTGTATCTGTATATTTTCTTATTTCAGATACAATCTTATCTAAGTCTGTTTTAAATTCACTTCTCATACCAGTAACACCCATAGATGATACTAAATAAATAAATCCATTTGAGTCACTAGCAATCTTTTTAATTCTATCATCACTTGTTGGAGCGATTAATGAAATAACCTCTTGGTTATATTTTTTAGCAACCTTTGCTGCCTCTTCCTTTTCCTCAAAAGGTAAATCAGGAATAATAATACCTAGCATATTTAATTCCTGTGCTCTTTTAAAGAATCTATCATATCCATATGAAAATACTGGATTTACATATGTCATGAATACAAGTGGGAAATCTGGATGCTTCTTTCTAACATTAGAAATCATATCAAAGATTTTATCAGTAGTTGTATTAGAGGCTAAGGCTCTAATATCAGCCTTAGTAATTACTGAACCCTCAGCGATAGGGTCACTAAATGGAATACCAATTTCAATTAAAGCTGTTCCAGCCTCAATCATTTTATCTATAAATATTTCAGTAGATTCTAAATCTGGATCTCCTGCTGTTACGAAGGCAATGAATGCCTTCTTATTAAATACATTCTTAAAATTACTCATCGATTTGAACCCCCAAATATCTAGCAATTGATGCACAATCCTTATCTCCTCTACCAGATAGATTTACAACAATTATCTTATCCTTATCCATAGTAGGTGCCACCTTTAAGCAATATGCTAAGGCATGAGATGATTCAACAGCTGGAATAATGCCTTCTGTCTTAGAAAGCTTTAAGAATGCATCTACTGCTTCCTTATCTGTAATAGGAACATATTTAGCACGTCCAATAGAATTTAAGTATGCATGCTCTGGTCCAATACCAGGATAATCTAAGCCTGCAGAGATTGAATATACCTCATCAATTTGACCATATTCATTTTGACAGAATACTGACTTCATACCATGGAAAATACCAACCTTACCAGTTGTAATAGTAGCGGCAGTCTTACCACTATCAACACCTAAGCCTGCTGCCTCACATCCAACTAATTGTACTTCCTTATCATTAATGAAATTATAGAAGGCTCCCATAGCGTTAGATCCACCACCAACACAAGCAATAACCATATCAGGAAGTCTTCCTTCCTTTTCTAAAATTTGCTGCTTAATTTCCTTAGAAATTACTGATTGAAAATCTCTAACAATAGTTGGGAATGGATGTGGTCCCATTACAGATCCTAATAAATATAATGTGTCATCACATCTATTACTCCATTCCTTCATACATTCATTAACGGCATCCTTTAATACTCTAGTACCACTTTTAACAGCGTGAACCTTAGCGCCTAATAATTCCATTCTAAATACATTTAATGCCTGTCTTTTAGTATCCTCTTCGCCCATGAATATTTCACATTCCATACCCATAAGTGCACATACTGTAGCTGTTGCTACACCATGCTGACCAGCACCAGTTTCTGCTATAATTCTCTTCTTACCCATCTTCTTTGCTAAAAGAATTTGACCAAGACAGTTATTAATCTTATGGCTACCAGTATGATTTAGATCCTCTCTTTTTAGATAAATCTTAGCTCCACCCAATTCCTTAGTAAGCTTTTCAGCATAATATAATCTAGATGGTCTATTAGCATATTCTCTATATAAATCATCTAGCTCCTTTAAGAACTCTGGATCATTTTTATATTTCTCATATGCCTCATTTAATTCTAATACTGCATTCATAAGTGTTTCAGGTACATATTGACCACCAAATTCACCAAATTTAGTATTACTCATAATCTCTACACCTCTTTATTAATTCCTTCATTTTATCAAAATCCTTAAATCCATTCTCTTCAACACCACTTGAAACATCTATACAATAAGGATTAATCTTTAACGCATCATCAATATTATTGATATTTATTCCACCTGCTAAAAAGAATGGCTTTTTAGTATTTATACTATTCCAATCAAATACAATACCCTTCCCAGGGTCATCATTATCAAATAATGAATAATCAGAATATTTAGAATCTCTATATGCTTTAATTATTGGAAGATTAGTAAATTCCTTTATTTTTAAGATATAAGAATCATCCTCATCACCATGTAATTGAATTAAATCAATTATATTGCTTTCTACTACTTCCTTAATTAATTCAATATCATTGTTTCTAAATACTCCTACAGCCTTTATATTCTTATCTAGATTTGCTTTAAGAAGAGTAGCTTCATTGATATTTACTTTTCTTTTGCTATCGGCAAATACAAAGCCAATATAATCAGGCTTTAATTTATTTACATATTCAATATCAATAGCTCTTCTTAAACCACAAATCTTAATTAGCATTTTTAAATTCCTCTAATGTTTTCCTTATATTACTAGACTTCATTAATGCTTCCCCTACTAAAACACCATTAAGTCCAGCATTCTTTATTCCCTTAATATCAGAAGAATCCTTTACACCACTTTCTGATATTAAAATAATATCTTTATATTTCTTTCTTAATTCCTTAGCCAAATTATTATCCACACTAAAATCCTTAAGATTTCTATTATTAACACCTAATACCTTAGCTCCTGCCTTAATTGCCATTTCTATTTCATCTTCATTATGAGTTTCAACTAGACAAGAAAGACCTAATTTATGGGCTAAATCTAAATACTTCTTTAATGTATCAAAATCTAAAATAGCACAAATTAATAATATTAAATCAGCACCTATTTTTTTAGATTCATAAATTTGATATTCAGAAAAGATGAAATCCTTTCTTAATACAGGAATACTAACATTATTCTTAATATCTATTAAATGCTTAGCATCTCCTAAGAAATAATTAGGCTCTGTTAAACAGCTAATAACATCAGCACCATATTTATCATATTCCTTTGCAATATCTAAATAATTATAATTTTCCTTTATAATCCCTTTAGATGGAGATTTATGCTTACATTCACAAATATAAATAAAATTCTTATTTTTAAATAAATCATAGAAACGATATTTAGGATTAGTTGGAATTTCAATTTCCTTTTTTAGTTCCTCTAATGGCTTTTTTGCCATTATTTTTTCATAATCCTTTTTTCTATCTCTTACAATATCATCTAATATCATTAGTAACCTCTACAAGCTTATTTAATGTAGCTAATGCCTTTCCACTATCAATTACATCATTAACTAACTTAATTGAATCACTAATAGTTCTTCCTGTTGCTACATGGACAGCACAAGCACTATTTAATACAACTACATCTCTCTTTGGTCCCTTTACACCATTTAAGATATCTAAAGCAATTTGCTTATTAACATCTGGAGTACCACCAATTAAATCATCATGCTTAGCAACCTTAAAGCCATAATTTTCTGGATTTAATTCATATTCAATAATGTCACCCTTATTAGTAAATTCTGCAACATATGTCTTATCAGCTACTGATATTTCATCAACACCATCTAAGCCATATACAACCATAGCTCCCTTTAATCCCTTTTTCTTTAAAACCTCACATACAGGTCTTACTAATTCCTTCTTATAAACACCCAAAACCATATGAGAAGCGTTCATTGGATTAATTAATGGTCCCATGATATTATAAATAGTCTTAATACCTAATTCCTTTCTAATAGGACCAACAAATCTCATTGCCTTATGATATACAGGAGCGAATAGGAATACTAGACCTACCTCATCAAGAACTGGCTTTGCATGCTTAGAAGCAAAATCAAATTTAACACCTAATGCCTCAAATAAATCACCAGCACCACACTTAGAAGATACGCTTCTATTACCATGCTTAGCAACCTTAACACCTGAAGCTGCAATTACGATACTAGATACTGATGAAATATTAAATGAGAATGATCTATCTCCACCTGTACCTACGATATCTAATACATCATAGCCTGGTTCAATAATTTCAGCTACCTCAAGCATTGCCTTAACAGCACCTACAATTTCAGTTGGCTTTTCACCCTTAATTGATAAAGCTGTTAGGAAGGCTCCAGTCATCGCTGGATTAACCTCATTTTTCATAATTGCTAATATTGCATCGAACATTTCTTGTTCTGTTAAGTCCTTACCTTCAGTTAATTTTACTAATAATTCCTTCATTTCATTTTTCCTCTTATCTTAAAAATTTTCTTAATATCTCCATACCATCATTTGTTAATATGCTTTCTGGATGGAATTGTAATCCGTAGATTGGATATTCCTTATGCTCAACAGCCATAATTTCACCATCGCTATTATAAGCTGTTATTTTTAATTCATCTGAATTGCCACTACCAATTAAGGAATGATATCTAGCAACCTTTATTTCTTTATTTAATCCTTTAAATAAATATGAATCATTATCAATCTTTACTAAATCAGATTTGCCATGACAAATCTTTTTAGCATTAATAATATCTAATCCAAAAACTTCACAAATTGCTTGATGTCCAAGACATACACCTAAAATTGGAATATTATGAATATCTTTAACTACATCCTCAATTATTCCACTTTCCTTAGGTCTACCTGGACCTGGAGATAAAATAATATGAGATGGATTTAATTTCTTAATCTCTTCAACTGTCATTTCATCATTCTTAATAACCTTAATATCACTATTTATAGAGCCTACAAATTGATATAGGTTATAAGAGAATGAATCATAATTATCTATTAACAAAATCATTATTCATTACCTCCTGATGCCTCTAAGGCTTTAAAAGGAGCCATTGCCTTATTTTGTGTTTCAATAAATTCTGCCTCTGGGTCAGAATCCATAACGATTCCTCCACCAGCCTGTAAATACACTGTATCGTTCTTTTTTACTATTGTTCTAATTACAATACACATATTCATATTATCTGTAAAATCAATATATCCTAAGGCTCCACCATAAATTCCTCTTCTTTCAACCTCAAGCTCATCAATGATTTGACAAGCTCTAAGCTTAGGAGCACCTGATAATGTACCAGCTGGTAGGATTGATTGAAGACAATCTAATGAATTCAATCCCTTCTTAGTCTTACCTATTACTGTAGATGCGATATGCATAATATGAGAATACTTTAATATCTTCATATATTCTAAGACTTTGACTGTTCCAAATTCAGCAACTCTACCAACATCATTTCTTCCTAAATCAACTAGCATGTTATGCTCAGCTAATTCCTTTTCATCAGATAATAAATCCTTTTCGTTATTTACATCCTCTTCCTCACTCTTTCCTCTTGGACGAGATCCAGCAATAGGGAATGTCATAACTGTATCATCAGTTTTCATAGCTAGTGTTTCAGGAGATGAACCAGCTATTTCAATATCGTTATTCTTTAAATAATACATATATGGAGAAGGATTAATGCTTCTTAAATTTCTATAAGCCTCAAATAATGAGCCTTCAATCTTTCCTTTTAATCTTCTAGAGAATACACATTGGAAGATATCTCCATCATAAATATGCTTCTTAACCTTTAAAAGCTTTTCAGTATATTCCTCTTTAGTATCTATAGATTCAGGCTTTTTTATTATCTTAACCTTTTCTTGAGTAATATTAGGAGCCTTTAATACAAGCTTTTTAATTTCTTCTATAGCTCTTTTAGCATTTTGATATTCTTCTTCTAAATTATTTGTTTTAATGTTACAAATGATAATTATCTTTTGCTTAAATGCATCGAAGCAGATAACCTTATCAAACATTAATAATTCATAATCATTAAACTTAGCCTCATCCTTGCTTTTAAATACTAGCTTAGGCTCTAAATATTTATATGAATCATATGCAAAATATCCTACGAAGCCTCCACAGAATGGTGGAAGACCATCAATCTTTGGAGCCTTATAACTATTTAATATTTTTGATACCTCTTCAATTGGCTTTTCTGAATGAAATTCATTGCCATCGAATCTAACTATATTATCCTTACAAGATAATCTATGAATAGGATTGTATCCTAAATAAGAATATCTTGAAAATTTAGATGGATCTACAGATTCTAACAAGTAGAATTGATCACTTATTTCCTTAATGTTTCTTAATACATTAAGTGGAGTTGTAGAATCACTTAAAAGCTCATCATAAACTGGTACTAAATCATATTCCTGATACTTCTTTAATTCTTCTAATGCTGGTTTCATATAAATCCTCCTAATAAATAAAAAAACGCTAATCCTATCAATTAGGACAAGCGTTGAATAATCTACCTGCGGTACCACCTAAATTACTGTCAAAAACAGTCACCTCATAACAGAGTGCCATCACACCCCTGCTCTGTAACGGGAGCACCCGGCTCAGGCTACTATATTCACCCTACCCTCGAAGGTCCACGACTTAAATCCGCTTATTACTAGCATCTCACCACCACTAGCTCTCTTGGAATGCGCTAAATAAATCTTACACCCTTCTCCTTGGTTTGTTTTAAATTTGCTTTTATTATATTTCTTATAAAACAGATAGTCAACATTTTTTTACAAAAATTTGCAATAAATGACGAATTTTATACATTAGACAAAAACAATATACAAATAATTGAATTTTAATAATATTCGATATATAATTTATATATAAATTAAATAAAGAAGGAGAAAAGAAAAAATGAAACAATTTTTCAAAGATTTCAAGGCATTTATCTCTCGTGGTAATGTACTTGATATGGCAGTCGGCGTTGTTATCGGTGGAGCATTCTCTGCAATCGTTACTGCATTAGTAAACATCTTATTAAGTGTTTGCT
Organism: Acholeplasmatales bacterium; assembly: GCA_017449215.1. GTDB lineage: Bacteria > Bacillota_I > Bacilli_A > Acholeplasmatales > Anaeroplasmataceae > Anaeroplasma. Next base: position 8,946 of record JAFSJY010000076.1, read on the forward strand.
TATGGGCTGTTCCAGGAGGCTTAAAGGGCTTAGTAACAGTTTTACCAGCAGTTAATGATGTTCAAAAGGGTATGAATGCATCAATTGGATTAGGACAAAGTTTCCAAGCATCTCAATTACAAGAATTAGGTGTTAAATTAACTCAAGCAAACTATCCTGATTTATCTGCTTCAGATGCTGGTTGGACAGCAGCTGTTGAAGGTGCTAAGACAACTATCCTTTCTAAGTATACTTTACATGGTACTACTTACACTTATAACATGTCAGCAGTTATTGACTGGGGTACATTCATTAATGCCATTATTTCATTCTTAATTGTAGCATTTGTATTATTCATCATTATTAGAGCATTCATGAAGGCTCAAAAGGCTCGTGATAAGGCTAAGGCTAGCTTAGCAGCTAAGAGAGCTAAGGGTCAAGAGGTTACAGCTGAGGAAGCTGAAGCTGCAGGTGAAGAGCCAGCCGCACCAGCTGTTCCAACTAACGATGAAGTAATGATTAGCTTATTAACTGAGATAAGAGATTCATTAAAGAAGGATGAAAAACCAGCTGAAGCTAAAGCTGAATAATCTTTAAAGATTTAGTACTACACTATTGTAGTACTTTTTCTTTGCACTTAAAAAGGGAGCATCGATTGCTCCCTTAACTCTTCTATCCTACCATTATAGTATCATATATCTTTTCTTCGATATTTTCTTCTTCGTTTTCCTTTATATCTGTAAATACATAGTGATTCTTCTCTATCCATCCACATAATACCTTATATTCGCCAAATTTTGAGTCATTAGCATCTTCTACAGTAAAGTATTGGAATAAATCTAATTGGAATGAATACGCAAGAATAATCTTATAGCATAATGTAGGTGCCATAAATGATACTGGTAGCGTAATAACTACAAATTCAAAAAGATCCTTCTTCTTTATTTCAACCTTGAAATCCTTTGGTTGATATGGGAAAGCCTCCTGCTTCTCATCGTAAATCTTAAGGAATATATTATAGATATAATCTTCTTTTTCTGTTAAAAGCTTTGATATAACCTTTATAGGATCATTTGAATACATATCTCTAAAGGCTACATGCTCACAATAATATCTTATATTCATTATTTCACCACCTACATTGATTATACGACCAATATCGGATAAAAACAAGAAAAAAGGACGCCAAAAGACGCCCTTAAATTATTTAGAATAATAATTATTCAATGATTGATACTACAGAACCAGCACCAACTGTTCTACCACCTTCACGGATAGAGAACTTTGTACCTTGCTCCATAGCGATTGAGTGAATTAACTCAACTGTCATAGTTGTGTTATCACCAGGCATTACCATTTCAACACCAGCATCTAATGTAATGATACCAGTTACGTCAGTTGTACGGAAATAGAACTGAGGACGGTAATTAGAGAAGAATGGAGTATGACGACCACCTTCGTCCTTTGATAATACGTAAACTTGAGCAGTGAACTTGTGATGAGGTGTAACTGACTTTGGCTTAGCTAATACTTGACCACGTTGTACGTCATCACGGTTAATACCTCTTAATAATACACCAATGTTATCACCAGCTTCAGCATAGTCTAATAACTTTCTGAACATTTCAACACCAGTAACAACTGAAGATTGAGTATCCTTAATACCAACGATTTCTACTGTATCACCAACACGTACTTGACCTCTTTCAACTCTACCTGTAACAACTGTACCACGACCAGTGATTGTGAATACGTCTTCGATAGGCATTAAGAAAGGCTTGTCTGTTTGTCTTTCAGGAGTAGCGATGTACTCATCAACAGTATCCATTAACTCTTCAACCTTAGCAACCCACTTAGGATCACCTTCAAGAGCCTTTAATGCAGAACCACGGATTACTGGAATATCATCACCTGGGAAGTCATACTCAGATAATAATTCTCTAGTTTCCATTTCTACTAAGTCGATTAACTCTTCGTCATCAACCATATCACACTTATTTAAGAATACTACTAAGTAAGGAACACCAACTTGACGAGCAAGTAAGATGTGCTCTCTAGTTTGAGCCATTGGTCCATCTGTAGCAGCGATTACTAAGATACCACCATCCATTTGTGCTGCACCAGTAATCATGTTCTTTACATAGTCAGCATGTCCTGGACAGTCAACATGTGCATAGTGTCTCTTTGCAGTTTCATACTCAACGTGAGCAGTATTGATAGTTATACCACGTGCCTTCTCTTCTGGTGCAGCATCGATTTGGTCATAAGCCTTAGCTTGAGCCATACCCTTCTTAGCAAGAATTGTAGTGATAGCAGCAGTTAAAGTTGTTTTACCATGGTCAACGTGACCGATTGTACCGATATTAACATGTGGTTTAGTACGGTTAAATTTTTCCTTTGCCATTTTAATTTTCTCCTTATAAATAATTTATTTTAAATTTACCAATTCATATTTTACCCTAATTGGCAAGGGTTTGCAAGTAAATAAAGCAAGTAAATAAATTATTATTTAACAATGCCTTATTTACTAATCAAAACTTATTAATTAAGCTCTACTCTTAATGATTTCTTCTTGAATCATCTTAGGAGCTGCTTCATAATGATGCATTTGCATTACGAAGTTACCACGGCCTTGTGTATTAGATCTTAAAGCTGTTGCATAACCGAACATTTCAGCTAGTGGAACATATGCTCTAATCTTCATACCATTACCACGCTTCTCTTGAGAATCAAGACGACCTCTACGAGAAGTTAAGTCACCAATTACGTTACCAACATACTCTTCTGGAATTGTAACGTCAACTTCCATAATTGGCTCTAATAATACAGGCTTACACTTATCCTTCATAGCCTTAACTGCTAAAGATGCAGCAACCTTGAATGCCATTTCAGATGAGTCTACTTCATGGTAAGAACCATCAAATAATTCAGCCTTAACATCAATCATAGGGTAACCAGCAAGTACACCATTAGGTAATGCTTCTTGTAAACCCTTGTCTACTACTGGGATATATTCTCTTGGAACAGTACCACCAACTACTGAGTCAACGAACTCATAACCCTTTTCAGGATTTGGTGAGAATCTAACCCAAACGTGACCATATTGACCACGACCACCTGATTGACGAACGAACTTACCTTCACACTCGCCAGTTTGAGTAATTGTTTCACGGTATGAAACTTGTGGAGCACCAACGTTAGCTTGAACGTTGAATTCTCTTTTCATACGGTCAACAATGATATCAAGGTGTAATTCACCCATACCAGAAATGATTGTTTCACCAGTTTCTTGGTCTGTATATCTCTTAAATGTTGGGTCTTCTTCAGCAAGCTTAGTTAAAGCTTGGTTCATCTTCTCTTGGTCAGCCTTAGTCTTAGGCTCAACTGCTACAGAGATAACTGGTTCAGGGAATACCATCTTCTCAAGGATTACGTCTGAGCCTTCGGCAGCAATTGTATCACCAGTTGTAGTGTTCTTGAAACCGATAGCAGCAGCGATATCACCAGCATAAACCTCAGTGATTTCCTCTCTGTGGTTAGCATGCATTTGCATGATACGGCCTAATCTTTCCTTAACACCCTTTGTAGTGTTATTTACATAAGAACCACTCTTACATGTACCTTGGTAAACACGGAAGAATGTTAACTTACCAACAAATGGGTCAGTCATAACCTTGAATGCTAATGCTGCGAAATCAGCATCGTCTGTTGCATGTAAATCAATTTCATTACCTTCACCATCGAAACCCTTAATAGCGCCTACATCTAATGGAGATGGTAAGAAGTCGATAACATAGTCAAGAACTCTCTTAACACCCATGTTATGGAATGCAGAACCACAAAGTACAGGGAAGAACTTAACTTCTAGAACTGCCTTTCTGATAACTGCCTTAATTTGTTCAGCTGTGATTTCCTCACCTTCAAGGTAAGCCATAGCTAAATCATCATCAAATTGAGAAATAGTATCGATTAATACTTCTCTCTTTTCGTTACAAATATCAACTAAATCAGCAGGGATATCCTCTACTGTATAGCTTTCTTCTGGATCACCAGGATAAATGTAAGCCTTCATTTCAATTAAGTCTACAGAACCCTTGAATTGATCCTCAGCACCAATTGGCCATTGAATAGCTGCAGCGCAAGCGCCTAATCTATCATGAATTGTACCAACTGAATATTCGAAATCTGCACCGATCTTATCCATCTTATTAACGAATACGATTCTTGGTACATTATAATCTGTTGCTTGTCTCCAAACAGTTTCAGTCTGAGGCTCAACACCTGCTTGACCATCTAATACTGTTACGGCACCATCTAGAACTCTTAAAGATCTAGAAACTTCAACTGTGAAGTCTACGTGTCCTGGAGTGTCGATGATGTTAACTCTGTGACCCTTCCAAATAGCTGTTGTAGCGGCAGAAGTAATTGTAATACCTCTTTCCTTTTCTTGCTCCATCCAGTCCATTTGAGATGCACCATCATGAGTTTCACCAATCTTATGAATTTTCTTTGTGTGGAATAGAATACGTTCTGTTGTTGTAGTCTTACCAGCATCGATGTGAGCCATGATACCGATATTTCTTGTATTCTCTAATGAATATTCTCTAGCCATTGTAGTTTATTCTCCTATAATAGTTTAGATTACCAACGGTAATGTGCAAAAGCCTTATTAGCTTCAGCCATCTTGTGCATTTCTTCTCTCTTCTTACAAGCTCCACCTAAGCCGTTAGCAGCATCCATGATTTCCTTTGCTAACTTAACGTCCATAGTCTTGTCATTTCTAAGACGAGCATACTTTACTAACCATCTTAATGCTAAAGTTTGCTTTCTTTCAGGTCTAACTTCAACTGGTACTTGGTAATTTTGACCACCAATACGACGGCTCTTTACTTCTAGTAATGGGCTAATGTTTTCAATAGCCTTGTTGAATACTTCAAGTGGATCCTGATTTGTTTGTTCTTTAACAATATCGAATGCACTATATAAAATTGTTTGTGCTGTACCCTTCTTACCATCTAACATAATTGAATTGATAGTTCTTGTAACTACCTTTGAATTATATATTGGATCAGGAAGCACGTCTCTCTTTGCAATATGTCCCTTACGAGGCATGATCGTTTCCTCCTTTAATTTTCGAAATTTTCTTTAATATTATTAGGTTAGTAAATTACTTACCAGCCTTAGGTCTCTTTGCACCGTACTTAGATCTAGCTTGCTTACGGTTTGCAACGCCTGTTGTATCTAAAGTACCACGGATGATATGGTAACGTACACCGGGTAAATCCTTAACACGTCCACCACGGATAAGTACTGTAGAGTGCTCCTGAAGTGAATGACCTACACCTGGGATGTAAGCTGTTACTTCTGTACCGTTTGTTAATCTTACTCTGGCATACTTTCTTAAAGCTGAGTTAGGCTTCTTAGGTGTCATAGTAGTAACACGTGTACATACACCACGCTTTTGTGGTGAAGGAAGCTCAGTATACTTCTTCTCAAGAGTATTGAAGCCGATACCTAAAGCAGGTGACTTACTCTTAGAAACTTTGTCCTTTCTTCCGTTACGTACTAACTGTTCAATAGTTGGCATAAATGATTTTCTCCTTTCATTTTTTCCGAAACACTGTATTTATATATACGTCTATTGACGCCAAATTTTAAAGACAGCAAACACATTATATCAAATTATAAAAAGATGTCAACAAAAAAAGCACATTTTTTTTGATATATTTTCTATAATTACGATACACCGACATTAGTGTATTATAAAAATGGCTTTATTGTCTTGATTTTATAAAAATTGATATATTGTATTTTTCCTATAAAAACTCGAAATGAAACACCGATATATGTGTACCTATATACGTAGGCGCAATATAATATAGTTTTAGGACTTTTCTCCTAATTAATGACTTATGAAGTATAAATTCATTTGGAATATTACCCTAAAAATGGTATAATTATCGAGTGCATTCATAATAATATTTATATAATGTGTCCTCATAGCTCAGCAGGATAGAGCATTCGCTCCCAAGGTCGTGTTCTATTCAAAAATAATGGCTTAACTACAAGACTTATAGCTTCTTATACCCTAAAAACGCAACATTTATGTTGCAATTTCTTCTTTGAGGGTATATGCTATATCCACCTATAATTTAATACTTGGTCCCATAGTTAATCAGGATATAACCCCAACCTCCTAAGTAAAATGCTACATCCGGTTCCTAAACATTAAATGTGGCTTTATTGCTTGGGTTTGGAGCGCGTTGAATGTGAACTAGGGTATATATAGGTACTCTTGCCAACACTTTTGCCAACAGAGTGGATATAGTTCCAGCCATTTAGTTGGATTCGAACGGATTGAATCACACTAAAATTTAAT
>JAFSJY010000005.1 GCA_017449215.1 Acholeplasmatales bacterium
CTAGTCACAGGACTTGTTAGGGTGTCCTGTCGTGGTCTCAAGTATTCAGTTGTCATTAACTATTTAAAAGTTAACGCTACAAATCCTTTGGCAAGTGCCAATTTCTTGTAAACGTTGCGCACCATATAATAATCTTCTTTCCTCTTTTATATCTTTTTCATTCTTTAAATTTGATGGTATTATTCCATCATTAACCGAAATGATAAATACACATTTAAATTCTAATCCCTTTGCTTTATGAATAGTCATTAAATTGACTCCCATTTCATCTTTGTTTTCTCCTTCATTTAATAAAAGATTATCTAATATTTCAGATTCTTTATTAGATTCACTATTAACTATAATATCCTTTAATGCTCTTAAATATTCCTGTTGCTTATCAGTAAGCTCATCATATATTAAAGTCATCATATATTCAAATAATCTATTTTTATCATATTGATTTCTATTATTAATTAAATCTTTTATTTTAATTGCTAATGGAGATAATTTGTTATTATTTAAATTGATTATTGAATCTAATAACTTAATGCTATTTGATTCATAATTCTCGACCATATTATCAAATATCTGTTGGTCTATTAATACTGCTTGTCTAAATAATATATAATCTTCAGGATTATCTAAGAACTGATATAAAGCAATCATACGTTTGGTTGCTTCAAACTTGAAGAATTTCATTTTACCATATAGCGTATATGGTATTTTATTTTTTCTTAATTCGAATTCTATTTCAGTAGATTGGTAATTATTTCTGAATAAAACTGCTATTTCATTTGGTCTATAACCACCTTTATCTATTAGGTTCTTTATAATATTAGTAACATCCCATGCTTGATATGATGTATCAGGTAATTCATGATATGTTACTTTAAATTTAGGTGGTATATCAGAATAAATATTTCCTTCTAAATTATGGTTATGCTTTATTAAGCTATTTGATGATTCTAATATGTTTGATGCTGAACGATAATTCTTATTCAGATATATTGTTTCATCAGCTTCTTCTTTAAAATCATTTATTATTTTTATATCTGAAGATCTAAATGAATATATAAGCTGATTCTGATCACCTACACAAAATAGATTATTATATTTTGATGATAACTTCTTTACTAAATCAAATTGAATTTGATTTGTATCCTGAAATTCATCAACTAAAACATATTTACATTCATCTAGAATTGCATTCTTAAATGAAATATTATCAAAATTATTTACAACTAATGAAATCATATCATCAAAATCTATTTTACCTTTATTCATTAAATACTCCTGAAATTTAAAATAGACCTGATTATAAATTCTTGCTTCATCAACTGATTTAAATTCATATTTTAAATTATTCTTTCTTTTAGATATATACTGCATTAATGATTTAGGATTAATTTTAACATTTAATTCCTTAGTAATTTTATTTAATAATTCTAATTCATATTCTTCAAATGCTAATTCAATCTTATCAAACTTTTGAAATCCTATTTCATCCTTAGCAAATTGTAATATCTGATAACAATATGAATGGAATGTATGTATGTTTTTAAATTCATATTTTTCTAATCTATATTTCATTTCCATCGCAGCTCTATTAGTAAATGTAAAAGCTACTATTTCATTTTTAGATACTCCGTTATCTAATAGATATTGGATTCTATTTGTTAATACTCTTGTTTTACCACTCCCTGCACCAGCTATAACCAATACCTTTTTAGATTTAGTAGTTACTGCTTGATATTGTTCAGGGTTAAGCTTTTCTAAATATTCCATGCTTCATTTCTATATATCTAATGGTCCAGTCTAACAATTCATATTCTGAATCAAATTGTTTATTTCTTAAAAAATATAATAGATTATTAATGTTAATGTATTTTGATTCAATTAATGATAAATAATTTAAATGGTTATCATTTATAAAATTAATTATTAATACTGGAAGATTTGGAAATATTAAATTATTATATTTTTCTCTTATTCTCCAAACTGTGCATTCATCCATTAGAATGGTAATTCTCCTTCCTCAATTATTTGTGATATTTCTTTTAACAAATCATTGAATGATTCATCTGTATATGTAGGTAGTTTTCTTTCAACCATAAATTGATTAAATCTTTTAAGCTGCATTCTTGATGTATCAGATAGTAATGTAAATAATTCATGGTACAATCTTTCTTCAAATAGCTTCTTATTACATTTAGCTTCTACAAACCATAACAGTAAGATTATCTTAGCCTTAGGCATTATGAAGTTATATGATGTTTCACTATTAGATTTTCTAGCTACTGCCCTAGGCAAGATTCCTTTTTCTGATGTTTCTAAAAATTTTAACCATTTATGATCTGTAGCTTCTCTACATAGATGAGCTTTATCCTCTTTATTGTTTTCTTTAATATCTAACATTGCATATAATGCTTTAGTTGCGAAAGCTTTAAGATTTATTCCATATACATCATCAGCTTCATCCTGATAGTTTTCTAATAAATCTAAAACTACTGAATCAGCTTTACCTTGTCTAAATCTCATTTCGTATCTTGTCCAGTAATCTTCTTCAACCTTTTTACCTAAGGTCATTTGTTGATTTAATTTGTCATAGATACATAATTCGCTCATTGCATTACGAGAACCAAAATCAATTGTTAATCCTCTTTTTACTGTTCCTAAAATTTTAGGTTCAGTTTTAAATATTGATGTATAGCAACCTTCTTCAATTTTATCGAATAGATATTTCATTTTGATTTCTTTTCCTGATAGGTCATCAATTGTAACATCTAATCTTTTAAATGTTGGATTGAATCCCATTAGAAATTCAAAGAAATCATACCAGGTTGCTTCACCTTCCTTTAATCTTTCAAATTCTCTACAGCCTTCACCTTTTAATTCTAATTGGCATGTTCTATATCCAAATGCATTCATAGGACCAGCACATCTTAGAATTATATATTTGCTTAAGATAAATTGATATCTATAATTGTTTACTGCATAATTTGATTCTTCAATTTGACACATATCTAATTTAAAATATTCTCTAAACATGTCTAGTATTAAATATGCTTCATTTCTCTCTGATAAATTGTTATAAGCTTGTGGAAATGTTAAGCTTAAATAGTCTATAATTATTCGTTTATTTTCCATATTGTTTTTTTACTCCTTAAAATTATCAAAAAATCCTGATTCTACAACGGTTTTTTAGCATTTTGAAGTGTACAAAAGTGGAGTGAAAGTGGGGGTATTACTACAACCCCACTTTCACTCGGCCCACTTTTGAGGACTCCTTCAAGGGATTGCTAAATAAGATCCATCATATTTGTAACTAATTATTTATTTTGTTGTAGAACTTAGAATTACATTTATTTAATTCTTCAATTGAAGGTGTTAATTGTGTAAATGAATCAATATCTTTAAAATCCATATTCTTTTTTTCTTGATATGCATAAGATAAAAATGTTGAATCATATAGCTTTTGATTATTTATATGTAGGTCACATAAATTTATATTAAATGCAATTCTTTCGCCCTTATCTTCTCCTTCCTGAGATTTAAGAGCAATTAATTTAAAGTACTGGTATTTTTCAAACCAGGTACATATTTTAGTTAATGTTGTATTTAAATTACGCAAGAAATAATAGATTGAGTTATAGTCATTTCTTTTATATGTGCCATAACTCTTTCTTTGTGTTTCCTTAGTAATTCTTTTCTTTTTTAATTCATAAGAAGTTATTAGCTTCTCTATAATTGTTTTAATGCCTTTGAATGGAAGATAATATAGCTTCAATATCAACGGCATTTTTAATTTTCTCTTTTTAATATTAATAAACCATTCTGCGTTACCACGAATTCTAAGTGGTACTTGATCCTTTAGTTGGTAATCGCAGAATATCTTACAATGTCTTTTTAGGTCATGTGATACAGTTGAAAAGAAGGTATGGGCACCATCTGTACCAACTTCCTTCATATTGTCATGTGAGTTATATTCCTTATCAATTTCTGATAGAGAAATTACAATATATTCTTCTAGTGGGTATTCAGCTGCTTGGATATTCTTTCTCATATAATCGAAGTTAAATATCTTTGAATATTCCATAAAATATGGAGAATAAATTGCATAATTAGAAATTAAGAATGTTCCTCTATCTCTAATTGTTTTCAAAGTATCAGTGTACTCTTTATGTTCCGGATATAATTCTGGGTGTTCTCTTATTTCAGCGAAGTTTAAAAATCTATATTTAGCTTCATAATCTAATAGCTTCTTTTCCAATTCATCTATATATGCTTCTTCACTAGCTAGTGATAAGGAAACATTAAGTAGGGTCTTTCCAGTTCCAGGAGCACCATTAATAAATGTAGTTTGGGTTAAGTCATCATGTGCTACCTTCTTTAGGCGTTCATGGTTCTTTCTTAGTTTATACTTTGCTCTACCTATACCAATCATAAATAGAATTACATATATTAATATGTACCAACAGAATGTAGGTATCTTAGTTACTATTGGTATTAACCAAGTGATTAAGCATTTAAATATAGATTCAAATACTACATTGATATCAAAGTTAAACATATGATATATGTAGACTTCAATAAAGATTAATAGTTCTACTAAGAATCTATATAAAAAGCCATTAGATATTAATAAGGCTAGAACAAATATAAATACATACTTCTTATATTTCTTTAATTGTCTTAAAATCAGCCTTATAAATTCCTTTAACTTATTTATTAGGAAAATAATAAACTCTCTTATCTTAATTAAAATAAGGGCAAATTTAGTGGTTTTAATCTTATATTGAGTGCCATAAATAGATTCTCTAATAAAGATAAATGTTATTACTATTACATTTAATCCTACGTTTAATGCATACATTAAAATGATGTATAAAATATTAAATATGTTAGCTAATATTTCTTTAAATGTTTCTTCATTAAAATTAGCAAAATAGTTACCTATATTATTAAATGTTTCAGTACATGTATTTTCAAAATCTTGGTATGTTTTAGTGTTATCTATTAAATAGTTATCAAAACAAGTTTTTAAATTAGTTATATCAAATATGTCTTGGAATCTTATTGTTGTATCATTAAAGGATTCTAGGTTTAAAAATAATAGGGATAGGGAAATCCCTAGCCCTACTATTAATAGACCTATTACGGTTAATTTTTTATAACGCGCCATATCTTTCTAATAATTAAAAATAATACATAAATTAGTGCGATTCCAATTACACTTGATACACAAATTGTTACTGTTCTAAATGTTTCATTTTCTGAAACGTTTGTTTTAAAATCTTCAAAACCTTGTTTTATAGTTTCACTAAATGATTTTGCGTCTTCTTCGATTTGATTAGCCTCATTATTTACTACCTCAGGGTTATCATTATAATTTGGATTTTCCGGATTATTAATATCTGGTGCTTGTTCTTCAGGGAATTGTTGTTCAATTTGTTGATTAGTATTCTCATTACTTTGGTATGTATCAGTATTACCAGAAGTACCTACAAAACCATCTACACATAAATTATTTAATATTCTTACATTAGCAAATGCATGATGATATTTTAAATTACCTGTTTGAATTGTTGTTTCACTCCAAATTTCATTCTCTTCTTGTAATGAATCATTATAATTTAAATCAAATTCAGGATTTATAAAGTTAGTATATCTAGCTTTATTTGCATTTAGTGGGACCTTATTTACATCATAACCTGAAGGGCATGTTGACTTATCTACTACACAAGCATATCTATAATAGCTAAAAGGTGTTACAGCAGCAAACTCTACTCCATCAGGTGCATTAATTACCTTAATTCCTGTAGATGAATTTCTATTAGTTCCATCTGGAAATGTTACTGATATATCTGCCCAATCACCATTAATATTACATACTATATTAGAATCAGTATGAACTGGTTTTCCATTATAAAAAATCATATAAGGCTTTAAAGCTTCTACTGCCTTCTTCTTGTCTATATTCTTTGTAAATGTAAATGATGTAGCAATTGTATAACCAGCACATTCTTCATCCTCATATGTTATATTAGACGGAATTGATTGAGCATTAAGCTTTAATTCCATTGAATTAAGTTGAAGCTCTTCTTCATTAGTCTTAGTGTTTGATTTATTATCACAGCTTGTTAGTGCTAGTAATAATAAACCAAATATAGAGATAACACATAGTGCTATTAAAGAAATTGTTATAATACTCTTTTTATTCTTCATTTTAGTTTCCTTTCATAATTTCATATATTTTCTTTCCTAGTAGATAAATTAAATAAATACCTACTATAGATGCAATTGATGATGCAACTATACCTACTATTTGCCAGCCATCAAAGGTATCACTTGATTCTGGTTGGGTAGGTGTATCATCAATTTGTACTTCATCATTACCACCATATATTGCAGGATCTTCTAAATTATTATCTACAGGTGTTTGTGTTGATTCTTTAGTTAAGTTAAAGCCAACCTCATAGCAGCATGTTGCCATATAGATATCATCTCCAGATCTATATCTAGAAATTGTCATACAGCCACCTTCTTTAGCACAAGATTCATATGGACAATAGAATTCATGCTGAACTCTATATCGTTCTTCTACTACATTTAAGAAGAAATCATTTACGATATCTCCTAAATTGCCTTTGAAGGTACTACCATCTAATATAATTAAAATTTGGTCATATTGATTCATACCAATAATGTATTCAGCTTTACCATCATAGGATTCAATTTGTTTTGGTCTAGTCATCCTAGAATAAACATTTTGCTTATATCCATAATGTGGCTGTAAAACTAATACATCAGGATCACTATATTCACCAAAAGCCATATAAATATCTTCATCTGGTTCATACCAAGGGCCTGTATTCCATAGCAAATCTTTATAATATTGCTTAATTACTCTTACAGCATCCATATTAGGTGTTGTATAGAATTGGTCTATTGATGTATATGTACCAAAGTCAACCTTTGTTTTTGTATTCATTCTTTCTTCATAGGTCCAATCCTCTTCTGCATAAACACTTGTTGAAGAAAATGTAATTAATGCTATAAGCATCACTAGAAACGCTGAGATAAATAGTTTTTTATTTTTCATCCTTCATCGCCTCCTTAAATGTAATTACTAATTTGTATCCAAAATAGAAAAGCAATAAGAAGACTATGATACCTATGATTGTTACCATTATGTTACGAGCTAGCTCTATTCCATCTGCAATACTGTATGCTTTATCCTTTATTTTCCATAAGGCTGAATCAGTATCTAGGATTAAGCCTCTATCAATAATAGATAGGGTTTCACCATCTACCTGGTCCATTGTTACAGCAACATCATAAACCTCATTATCTACAAGGTAGTTAAGTCTTAATATCTTAAAATCCTTGATTCTTTTATAATTAGATTCAGGGCAATAATCACCAAACCAATCCCAGTTTTGGTCCTTATAATTAAGCATCATTTCATATTTATAGGTTATTGAATTCTTCTCATTAGATTTGAATTCTCCTTCTTTAAATCCGTATGTATTATAAAGATTAAATATTCCTGTAGACTTTCTTTCTGGTGTCATTGATTTAACTACTTTTTGTTCATCTTCTCTTAACCAGAATTGATACCAATCCTTATTATCTGAAGTTAGTACATAAGATACATCTACTCTATAAATCTTATCGATTGGGATTGTGGTATTAAAATGAACATAATGCATATAGCCACCAAAGCCAAAGTCATAATGTGATTGAACCTCACAATCCTTAATTAGCTTATAAGCATGAGTTACCATTTGGCAGCATGATTTACCGTGGAATTCTGGTGTTACACCTAAATCAAATTCGGCAAATGAATCTATATTAGCTGAATATTTATTATAGGGGTCAGGATCCTCATCAAATTGAAGCTTATCTATTCCTACCTTAATATTTGAAAAGTTATATTTTCTTGTGATTGGCACACCAAAGTGAGTCCCATCTGATTTATATCCACCAATTGGTGATATATGAATACATAAATCATATTGCTCATAATAGTAATATTGTGAGTCATACCAGAAGGCATTAAATAAATCTCCATCAGGATATTGTTCATATTGTTTACCATTTAATTCTAAAGAATTAATCGTCATGAATTCTGATGGTAAATATTTAGATGTCCATATTAGATATAGATAAGATGAATTACCCGATGTATAAGCATCATAATATAATCCTAATACTCTATTTGGATCTAAGTATTGTGGTTCAATATCTAGATTTGTTAAGATATCAAACCATACCTCATTCCACTTGTTTTCATACATATCAATAATATTTACTAATTCTGATTGGCTCATATTAGCAAAATAGTCTTTAGTTCCTTGTGAGCCTTGACGATACATCTTTGTATACAAGGTTTGATAGCCTGTACTTCTTGCTAGATTTCTATGAAACGTTTGAAGCTTTCCTTGATTAACAAGGTCTACTACTTCAGTTTGAATTTCATCATATTCAGATGCATAAACATTTGATGAACAAAATATAAATAGTGATAATACAAGTGTAAAAGCTGTTAATAAGATTGTTACTTTTTTTCGCATTTAGTATTTCTCCTATCTTTAAGTTTTGTTATTAAGTTTTTAATTAGATTTATAAATGCTTTTATTAAAGTTATTAGCATTTTTAAAAGTAATCTTAATATTATAAGTAAAGCGCCAAATACCTTTGACGCCAAACTAATAATTATACTAAGAACTATACTAATCATTATTCCTCATTAGTGTTTTCTGATACATCTAAGTCATCAGGAAGCTCAGCTTCTTCATCAACTACATCTGTAAACATTGATAACATGTTATTCTTCTTTAATCTGTGTTCTTGCTTAGCATTAGCGAAGAAATATCTATTTGCATAGAAATCATCACTGCCTAAATGTGCCTTAACACCATAGCCATAGCCTTCCTTTGTTTTGTACTTAATACGATTAAACTCGCATGGTACATGATAGAATGTAATGCCTTCTCTAGAATCAATCTCATCGATTCTATTAGCATCTTCAGCTAAACCTACTAATGTATCAAAATCAATAATCTTATCAGCTGTGATAATGATATCTCCATATCTATTATCATTAGCCTTCTTTACTCTACCTGGAATTTCAATGATTGCCTCACCATTTACTGTTCTCTTTCCTTTATAATCTTGTAAATATAATCTTACGTCTACAAATCCTTCCATTATTCTTTACCTCTTAATTAAATTTCCTTTCATTTTTTATTTATTATTCATAATTTATAATTTGGCTTTTCTAGGTTTAGCCTATAACCTTTAATAGACTCTAAGTCTTTCTTTTGTTTTCTTTTAATAGGGACAAGTCAACCTAATTTAATTATTAATATTTAGTTTTTAATCTTCTGTGTTATAGCTCTTATTCAAGAACCAGTTATGCAATTGAACTAATCTTGCATTCCCAGACTTCTTAACAAATTGTCGATTTATTACTTTATCTCGACCCTTTTTGCCAAGCTTTGAATCCTCAAAGATTTCATCCAAGCATTTAATGTATTCCTTGAATAGAATTTCTTCCTCTGGCAGCATTTGCTCCACCTCCTTTTCTTAACTTTTCATCTCTAAGTTTTTCTTCCTTATCGATTACAGCTATAGTTTAAAAAAACGAGAGGTCGGTCACTGGGAAGGAAAATCGCATTTTACAGGTTTTTGAAAATTTTTTTAAAATATTTTTGCTAGAAAATAAAAAAAATCCCAAGAGTTCAAACTCCTGGGAGACAATAAATAACTATTTTATTCTATGGACGTATTCGTTATTAAGAGACTTTAATAATGTTTGATTATCATATATAGTTTTATCATATTCTAACTGCTTTTTATAAATATCTTCCATATATTTGCGAAGATTAATACCATTTAAATCAAAAGCCATATCATATTGATGTGCAAAATTATGTGCCAAATGAGATAAGATGTAACATACTTTCTCCAACACATTTTGCTTAGATGAATATCTATTTAAAAAACCATTAAATCCATGGCTCATTGGACTACATTCACTATAATATTTATATAAAGTTGTTCCAATGTTTGGGTTATCCTTTTGATATAGCATATTTATTAATTCGGCGACATCTACAATTCTATATTTTCTTTCTGACTTAGAAATATAGTTATATTCAAGTATAGAATCTAACCAGCCAAAATTCATATAATCAACTTTATTGATATTCGAATCAATGTATTTAAAGTTTGTATTTAAAAACTCTGATTTACTTGTTGCTGTTTGGTATTTGAATTGTAAATCAACATGATTCATATACTTATCTACAGCCTCTTTTTTAGCATCAAATAAAGCTAAATAAATCATAAATAATTCAACTAAACTTCTTAATGGATTAAAAGACTCTTCTATTAAATTATTATCAACCAATATCAATACAGCCTTTATTTTGCTTAACATTTTGAAGTGAAGTTGACTTTTGAATATACCATTTTTACCTTTAGGAAATTGTTTTTTATTCATTAAAATATCAAATTGAATTGACATATAATTGTTTAAAGCATAAATAGCATATGTTAATGGATAGTATCCTTCAAGTGATTCTTTTGAATTATTAATTAATGCCACATTTCTAATTTTAATCGCTTCAATCACCTGATTACAAAGTTTAAGTTTATATTCTTCATCTTCTTGGCAAATTGCTCGCTGAGAATTATCCATTATTAGAGTATTAAAGAAATGAATCATTGTAATAAATTTACACATATCTAATGAAGAATTATCTTTCCCATGTAATATGGATTCCATAGACATATTAAAAGAATCATATTGAGTATTTAATAGTTGAGTATAATCAGTTCTATGAAATATCATTTCTTTAATTTCAATAAGGAAGTTTTGCTTAATCTTACCTGCAAACAATTTCTTTAAAGCTTTATTTTCTTCTTCATTGAATTTCTTTGCAGCATTCATCATTTCTTCCAATTGCTTCATTTGTTCCTCTAATTGTTGAGGATTTAAAGGTGGAAAATTATTCATATTATTCATAATACCACCATCCTGTTATTTAATAATTTTCTTTTGACGCATTTGATTATATACATCACTTACTGCTTGAAAATAACAAACTACTGATGGATGATCATAATCATTGGATGTTAGATACTTATTTTTAATAATTAAATAATGTTGCCTAACAACTTCCCACCATCCTGGAACTTCTTTAATAGCACGAGCTTTATCATGGCAATTTCTAGAATTAGGTATTTTATTCCAATAGTACTTATCGTTATAAGTATACCCAGTTTTTTCGTGTTTAAGTCTATGCCATAGACCATCTTCATCTTTTGTAACTATGCAAATATCCATTGAAAAATCAATGCTAGGATCATCAGTGAAATGCATTTTAATAGTTGTTAAAGATCTAGTTGAATCTTCAACATCTCTTAAATTATGTTTTCGCATTATTTTATTTAATGCTTTCCTAACGTCTTCTTTCAATTCCCTTTCGTCATAGTCAAACCCATTAAATACGTTTAGATTATAGTCATAGTCAATTGATTCATCAGCATTTTGTGTAACCATATTTCTGGCTCCACTTCCAACTAAGAAAAATTGAGTATTAATACCATAATCATCACGTAGTAGCTCATCTAGTTCTTGCATAATGCTTGAGCATGCTGATTGAGCTCTTCTTAAAAATTCTTTGTCTTCTACATAATGATACATAATATTTTATCCTTTCTTTTCCCTAAACCTGCCCTATGAAAATCTTGTATCATAGCGTTATAGAATAACACTATAATAAAAATAAAGCAAGAGATTTTGTTTATATTCCTCCTGCTTTATATTATACCATATTATACTTTTATTATTTCTACATTACCAGTATAATGAAGCTTATAGTTTTGATTATCACCCATAAAGTAAATATAGAAATCTGAACCAGAGCTTGTATATTTACCATAAATACCTTGGAATGTTACAACACTAAATGCTTTCATTGAATCAGATAATCCTTCATAATAGATATTAAGATTCAAATTCTCATCTAATATGAAATAAATATATCCTGTGCTACCATTATGCTTCTTACCATTTGAATATGATGAGAATGTAGTACCAAATAATTTTTCAAATTTTCTAGAATTAGGTGATAATACAGTTTTATTATTTATTACATAAATATCAGTTTCTTCTAATATCATTTCAGTTAATTCCGATGCTGATTTAATATAGAATCTTCTTGTTTCTGATAAATCATCTGTATTTGAACATAATAAATCAAAATACTTTCCTACTGGATTACCATTATATGCATTTGAATCATTTACTGAATCTGATGATACCTTTATACATGTTCCATCATTTAATAATAGCAATCTTAATTCTGAATTATCTTCATATGTTATCTTTAATACCTTAGATGAATTAATTGTGAATGATTTAATCTGTGTGTAATTATAACCTTTAAATGATAAATTAATGAATTTTTTTATATTATTTGTCTTTGAATAAGTTAATTCCTCTCTTTCACGGTATAATTCATAATCAGTCCATTCATTATGGAAAAATTGGTAATTATCATCATTTGATTTATCTTGATATACAGTATATGTACCATTATCAAATGCATAGTATTCATGATTACAATAAGTACAATATGCTGTACCATCATAATTAGTACCAAATGTATGGTACTCCTTATAATTTGTAGGCATTGAAACAGTTGATGATTCTATTACCTCTTCAACACCTATATACAATGCATTATTCGATATAGTAAACATATCTAAAACGCCACTTGGTTTAAGTTGTATTCCTAATGTAATTGCTGTGTTTTTATATGGACCATATGTGAATGTTTCATTTACACATTTATAATACTTATAATCTGAATCCCATTCCATATCACCATAGTATGCTGATGATTCTGTAATGTATTTTAATAAGTTATTCTTCTCATATTCAAATAAATCATATTTTGATTCATAAGTAGAATGTCTATAACCATCATCATATGTAAATAGAGCTGTTTGATAATTATGATAATATTCTTCGATAAAACCTGTTTTATTATTTACAACCTTACAATAAAATACATCATTCTTTTGAGATAGAGTTACAGTTTTATTAAATGCTATATCTATATATGTAAAAATTATTGTTTTATTATTTAAATTGGATAATGCATTTTGCCATACTGATTGAGTTAATTCTTTTCTTGGAATTGATTCCTCATGTGAATCAGTACAATTAGCACATCGTACAATCTTAGTACCTTCATCAGTATAAGTAGGCTGTGCTGTTACTGTTTCTACTGTATATTCATGAGATTTAAGAGGTAATTCAACTGGTGCTTCTAATTCAATATGACAGAATGAGCAATAGCTTCCTGCAGTATGTCCATGCTCTGTACAAGTTGATTCCTTTGCTTCACCTGGAGTTGGAGTATGATCTATTTTCTCTACATCTCTATATTCTTCATGATGGCAAACCTTACATTCTCTTCTTTCTTTACCTTTTGATATACAAGTTGCTGGTGTATCAATTTCCCATTCTGTATAATCATGGTCTTTCTTATCCACAGTAGTATATGGTGTTAATTCTTGATTACAGAATGAACAATATGAACCTCCTGTATGTCCTTCATGAGTACAATCAGATTCTAAATCTGTATATGGTGTTGAAGTATGAGCAATCTTTTCAATATCTCTATATTCTTCTAAATGACAATGCTCACATTCTCTTTTTTCTTTTCCCTTTGAAATACATGTTGCAGGTGTATCTACTTCCCATTCTGTAAATTTATGGTTAAGCTTAGATAATGTTGTTTGTTCCTTTAGAATCTTTTCACACCTAGAACATTTTATTCCATCAGATAAACCTGAATCATCACATGATGCAGCAGTACCATTAATTGTTACTGGATTATGTCCTAAAGCAGGTATTGTTTCTTCTTTAGTATATCCACATTTACAAGTATATTTAATCTTACCATCTGTTTCACATGTAGCATCATATAGGATTTCTTCTTCAAATTGATGTGCTTCAATATTTTTCTTTTGGCCACAATCACATAAATCAAAATGAGCTTCTTCATCATATGATGGTTGATAGTCATGAATATTCTTTTCTACTGCGTTAATATTAACACATGCTGAAAGTATAAATAATAATCCTAATACTGGAATTAAGTAAAGTAGCTTCTTCATTATAATGTTTCTCCTTTACTTAAATCTTCTTTGATTTCACTTATAGAATGATATCTATTATTTAAATTGATATCCATACATTTAACACATATCTTTGATATATAGTCATCAGTTGTAATAGCAACTTCACCATTATATATAAAGTTAATTATATAGCCTATACCATAGATATCACTTTGAGCTGTATATTGACTTAGCTTTCTAATTGCCATATCTGTTAGGGTTGATCTTTCACCTTGTTCTGTTTTAGTTTTAGTTAGATTAACTTCTGATTTAGCTAAACCAAAATCAGTAATAACAAGCTTTATTTCATTATCATTGATTTGTTTAATCATTACATTACCTAATGATAAATCTCTATGTAGTATTCCATGGTTATGTAGGTATTCCATTCCATCTATTAATTGATTTATTAATGATAATCTTTCCTCTTTAGACAATGCATGAGTATTAATATAATCTAGAATATTTGAATCACAATAATCCATTATATATTCTAGCTTTAATTCATTATATGAATATACCTGTAATAGGTTAGGATGATTTACTGATTTCATTAATTTAAATTCATCTTCAAATCTAGATATATCTACTGTTCTTGTTGATTCAAGCTTCTTTACAGCAAATATTTTATCTAATGAAGGTACATATACCTTATAAATAGATGCAAATTGACCTTTACCAATACATTCTAATATTTCTGTATCTATTAATATTTCATCAATCTTTTTAAATGAATAATGAGAATAATATTTAGATGAGAAATATAAATCTAATATATAAATAATTGTTGTTAATAACCCTATTAATTCAAAAACCAATATATCATGCCAATAAACCTTAAAATGTACTACTTCAAATGATAATATTCCTATATTAAATATCCCTATTATTATCATTATTAAGCCTAATATGAATTTCTTATCATATGAATTTATAAAGAATGAATGATTAAGCTCACATCTATCGATTTTAGTTAGGTTAATAATATCTTTTACTAGAATAAATACTAAGATTAGAGATACAGCGCCTAAAGCAATTAATCCATAATAATCATAGGCTCTAACAAAATCCATTTTGAAAAAGTAATAAACTGTTAAACCTATAAGGGATAATAAGCCTAATGTATCAAAGATAACTATTAATAGTTTTAATTGCTTATTCTTTGAATATGTAGATTGATAGAAAAGCAATTGGTTAGTATTATATGATACTTCTACTGTATGTCTTTTTCTTTTAAATACTAATAAAACTATAAAAGAAAATAAGAATACTCCAGTTGATGCTAATAATGAATATAATAGCACTAAATTTTGAGTATTCATTATGTTTAGGTATGCAATTACAATAGCATAAATTCCTAATATTATATAAGCAAGCTTATATACCTTCTTATTATCTTCCCTAATTTTTATCTTTTCCATATCGTCTTTTCCCCGTATCCCTAAAAATCGAAAATAACACGACAATTATAGCATTTTTATAAAAATTAGACAATATGGCAACTTAAATAAAAGAAAACCATAGGACTTTGAGAAATTTTTCCTATGGTTAAAATATTATTGAATTTGTTTTAATGCTGAAATTAATATTTCAACAACCTTATTTTTATCTGTCTCTTCATCAACATAAACTCTATAATTTAAAGCCCATAAGTATGAATCAGGAACTTTTTCACCTATTAATAAAGTCTCATCTTCAGGCACTCTAGTTTGAATTAATAATTTATTCTTTTGTAAGTGGAATTCACAGATGTTTTTTCCGTTAGAATTCTTTAATGAGATATAATTTGGAGTCGCATCTTCATATACTTCTGGTATTCTTTCTTTCATTTTAGAATAAATATCATTATGAAGATTAATAATTTCAGGACTCTTATTTTCTAAATAAGCTTCCATACTATATTTAGGTTCTTCAGCATTATCACCAAGAATCATTTTTGTTAATTTGTGATATCTTTGGTATAGAGTTTCGTCAGGTTCAATTGAACCTCCCAAATCAACTATTGCTTGTCCAACTAAAGAACGCTTTGATGGGTTAGAATTACTAGGAACATCAGTATTATTAGTTAAATCTACAATTCTTAAAGTACCATCAAAATTAGTACTTCCGTGTTACTTCTTATTAGTAAGACTAGATTCAAAATCTATTTCTTTAAAATAATGCTTTATCTTGCCTTGTTTTTCAACATCAACATTATATATTTCATTATTTAAATCCGCTGGAGCATCCTTAAATGCTTCTTCTATATCTATAAATCTTGTATCAAAGAAATCTTTTATTCCGTCAATAATAGTTGTTATGTATTCTTCATCAGAAATATATGTATCTCTAGGATTGGCAACTACAATTGTTTTTATCATTGGATCCCATTTCTTTTTAGTTACTCTATATTTACCACCAAGTGCTTCATTATTCTTAGCGAAGTTATGCCACTTCAATCTCAAATTTTGATCATCTGATGGTCCTATAAACACTACAATACTAACTCCATCTTTAATTGTATTTTGAATTTCATAAGCAACCAAATCTAATATATTAGTCCATTGACCATTACCATGAAAGCCAACTTTATTACGCATTGCAACACCAGCAAATCTAATATAGCAATTACTTGACATAATATTATATATTTGACCTTCTTTTTCTTTAACGTCTAATATATCCTTTATTTTTAAAGCTATTATATCTCTTAAAGGTTGACTACTGTTTTCTAGTTCAGGTACTGAATATATATCCTCAGGATTTAATTCAGGTATTGATTCTCTTGTTTCACTCATAAATTCTATGCCTAAAACTTTAAGTTTAGAGTCTTCATCAAATTTAACACTCCATCTTTGTTCTAGGAACGCTAAAAGCTTTAATCCTCTTTCCTTTATGCATTCTGGATTCCAATCTTTATAATGTGATACTTCAACTTCAGAATGTGAACCATTAGCATAACCACGTCTTTTACCTGTTTTAGGATTCTTCTTATCTTCAAATTCATCATTTTGTAGAGCTGAATTAACACTTTGAGATAGAGCTAATAAATTACCTAAAGAATTAGCTAATCTATGATGTTCCTCACTATTATATTGTCTAAATTGGTTCTTCCAATAATACTTAGTTGGTGTTTGAGGAAAGATATGTTCAATTGATATCTTATCCTTTTCACTCTTAGTAAATGCTTCCCAATCTGTTAGCTTAGGAACAAATGTTTTTTCGTATAATGACATTTCATATTCAAATAAGAAATATCTTAAATCAGCCCAACTATAATAACCATCTCCATTTTTGAATAGACCTTGTATTTTAGTTGAGAAGGTTTCAACTGCTTCTGAAACAACACTATTAAATTTATTTTCAAGAGCATCTATTATTTCACCAATAGTTCTATCTTCTTTATATAATTCTCTTGCAAAATTATAAGCAACGGTAGATTGGTAACTAGATTGCCATCTTGCCATACGAAAGAAAACAAACAATGACTTTTCCATTATTTTAAATAATCTTACTCTTTGTTCTGTTGTTACATCCTTATTTAAAAATGAAGCAACAACCAATGTTCTATAATAATTTATACCTACACGATTAAGTTTAGATATCCATTTCTTTTCCTCGTCAGAGAATAAATTACACTCCATAGGATTATATGAATAGTACCAATATTGTGCTACAGATTTTAAACTCTCTACATATAATGATATTTCTGTAGGAGTTAACATTCCGTCATTTGCATCAACTGAAAAAACAACAGATTCTTCTTCATCAAAATCTATAGCATCATCTAGCTCTTTTTTATGATGTGCTTGTAGTCCATATACAGCCTTAGGAGTAAAATATTCACCTAATAGGAAGTTAATATAATCATCACCTGTATTTCTAGAATACTTAAAGAATAAAGACCAATGACTTCTCAAGTACCAGTCATCATTCAATGGTTTTTCCTTATTCCTACCAAGCTGATAATACACTTCTTTCCAAGCATCATTGATGTTCTTTCTTATTTGATTCTTTTCATCTATAGATAGAATATTCTCTGGATATATTGTAGTTAAATATATTAATCTATTTTTCAAAATCTCAAGATTAGATAATTTCTTGCCTCTATTATTCATTGTTTCAAAAGCAACGAATACATCAAAATCATCATCAATATTATGGATATTAAACTGTAATCTATTAACTAATTTTTTAAATAATGATTCTAAGCCATCTTTTCCTTTTTCTTTAAAAAATTCCTGAATGTTTTTATCAAAGAATGATTTTGCTCTTTCAAGATTTAAAGTATAAAAGGTCTCTTGTAATGTACCTGAATTACCTTCTTCAAGAATTTTATATCTTAAGAATTCAAAACTAGGGTTATCAGATTCATATCCAAATTTAAATGCCTTATTTATCATTTCAGGCTTTTTATACTCAACAATATACCTAGCTTTAATTGTATCTAAATCATCACCATTTAAATATTGAATATTATGACTTTTAGCAAATCTAATTATAGAGTTAACTAAAATAATAAATGTAGTTAAACGTTGCTGACCATCGACAACATGAAATGCTTCATAATCTTTATCCTTAATAATCCATCTTTCTTCTTCCCATTTTTCCCAAACAGATTTATCAAGTTTTTTTAAAGACAGCATACCAGTGTAATGATATCTATCTTCTGTTAAATTATTTAAATCATCCCAAAAATCTTCAAGTTGAGAATCGGTCCATGCATATCCTCTTTGGTAATCGGGAATTCGATATATTTTCTTATCAAATAATTGTGATAAAGATATTAAATCATTCATGGTTTTACCCTCCATTTAAATTAATAATGAATAGTCCTTATTTTTATCCTTAAATTTAGCTATATTTTTACTATATATAATACTATTTTCAAAATTCGAAAAATCATAATTAACTATAGATAGATAATAAATCGTATTTAGTAGCATTAATGATGAAGCCTTTTTATTAGAATAATACTTTCCATGCATTGAAGTATGTCTATTTACATCCTTATTCGTTCTAATGCTTATATCATTATTAAAATCATGATTAATATAAAGCATATTTATGTTTTCGTTAATCATAAGCATAATTATATGTTTTTCAGTAATTCTAGAAAAATCAATATGTTTTATTAAATCAACAATTGGTTGCAATAAACCATTTCTTTTAGTACAACCTTTATTTTCTAAATAAAAAGAAGTCAAATCATCAACTATAGAAATCAATCCTAAATTACACAATGCATAATTTTCATTGAAAAATGAATCAAAAGTTTGACTATATAATAACTTATGCTTTTCAGGAAGTATATTTAATGTATCTTTCTTAAGCATTAGCAATAATTCATTTGTAAAATGATTAATCATATAGTTGTCAAACTGAACCTCAGAAACATCTTCTTTTGTTATTTTTCTTAATTCGTCAATAGAAATATTATAAGGAAAAATCCAAAAACATTTGCTTAGCACTTTATAATAATCGAACCATGATAAAACACTATTAGGATTATTAAGTGCCTTTTCTACTGATTCTTTAAAAGGTTGCAAGGCATTATTAATTACATCTCCAATATGTTTAATAGGTTCATAATATTCTTTGATACGTTGGCTAGCTTCAGCCAATGAAGCAGACAAGGGCTCAATACTTTTTCTCATCTGCTCCATTATTGCTTTTGTCATATCTGTTAATTGTTTTAATGATTCTGAATAAACGAAATGATCAGTGTTATCGTTCATAAACAATCCTAAATCTCCTCATATTCTGGTAACTCGTTAATTATTTCATTTATTTTTACACTCATCGAAATAATACTCAATGCTTCTTCAATATTAACTGCAGCAATATAATATGCTAACAATACAATTTCATTAGCATGAATTTCACTTGTATATTTATATAAAATATCATCCTTAGATATGATACCTGATTGAATTAATCTAACTATAAATGTTCCCGTTCCAGTAAATGGATCTAAAATATGAACATCTTTATCAGCTAAAGATTTACCAAATTCCCTATTAATTAACTTTTCTACACTATGAATAATAAAATCTACAACTTCAGTTGGAGTATACACAATACCAAGTTTTTCAACCTGCTTTTTCAAAGCAACTCTAAAAAATTTATCATAAAGTTCAATAACTATTTTCTGTTTACCTAAAGAATTATCGACACCTTTCGCTCTTTCACGAACACTATCATAGAACTTTTCTAATGTCTTTTGATCTTTTTCAATAGAGTTTTTGTCTAATAAATCAAGCATTTCTTGCATTGTTTTAGAAACTGAATTTGATTTCACAAATGAATAATTATCAAACAACGCATCAAATACAGGTTTAGTTATCAAATGCTCTGCTAACATTTCGATTGCATCTTCATTGGTTATAGAAGGATTTAAAATACTTCTTAAACTATTTACAAAATTATCAAAAATCTTTTTATTTTCTGGTTGTTCTAATAATACCTTAATTTGAGTTATATGACGATTCGCAATATCTGCTACATCTTTAGCCCAATTCTCCCAATAAATTTTAGAACCACATTTTTTTACAATCTTAGCATAAACCTGATCTTTTAAAACTTCCATATCAAGATCTAATGATAATTTTTTATAAGCTTTATTCTTATTATCTTCTTGTGATTCTTGATTATCTTCACCATCTCCATATCCAACACCAATGACTTGAATATTATCTGGTTTTCTCTTGTTTAAATCTATTTTATTAATTGTATTATTGAATCTATCATCATGGGCTCTTAAAGCTTGAAGCACATCCCAAACAACCTTATATTTTTTATTATCATTTAACGCTTTATCAGGCTCTACTCCTGCAGGAATTCCAATAGGTAAAATTATATAACCATATTTTTTATTACCATCATATGGTCTTCTCATTACTCTTCCTACACTTTGAATAATATCAATAATGGAATTTCTAGGAGATAAGAACATTACAGAATCAAGAGCTGGAACATCGATACCCTCTGATAAACATCTGGCATTAGTTAATATTCTACATCTACCATTTTCATTTGAAGCTTTTAACCACTCTAATTTTTGTTTTCTTTCGAGAGAATTCATCTTTCCATCAACATGTTCAATATCAATATCAACTCGTTTATCTGTAACATCGTTAATTTTATAATATGTTTCAATCATTTCAAATTTTTGTTTAAATGCTTTTGAATTAGCTATAGTATTGCAGAATGCAACACTTGTTCTCATAGGCTCAGGATCGGATTTAAAGCTTTCCATATCTTCTTCATAGCATGTTATTTTTGAAAGTCCATTCCAACATCCAATTATTTTTACTGAATCATCAAGATTTAATTCATTATTTTTATCAGCCAACAATTTTTGAAGACTTCTATGAACATATTCCTCACTTACAGTTAAAACAATTACTTTATAGTCTGATAGTAATCCTAATTGAACTGCTTTACCAAATCCCAATCTATGAAATTCAGGTCCATATTTACTCTCATCATCCATTGAACAAATTTCAGCCCCAGCTTCATCTGCTTTGTTTTTAGATTCATCTCCATATACCTTTGGGGTTGCAGTCATATATAAACGTTTTTTAGCATTTATATTTTCATTGCTATGAACTTTTGTAAATGAAGATTCATCTTCTTCAGCTAAAGTTACACCTGTTGTTCTATGCGCTTCATCGCAAACGCAAACATCAAATACAATTCCAGATTCTTTTTGGAATTTTGAAACAACATCAATTGATTGATATGTTGAGAAAAAGAAAGTGATTTGCTCTTTATTAAAAGAATTGTAATGTTCTATCAACTTCTTTGAATCAGTTGTTGCAGGAATAATTGTATCAAGTATTTCATCACTATTCTTTTTACTTGCATTAGAATCAGAACAAATAGCTAACATATTATATGAATATGCTGATTGTTCACTCCATTCAACAAGTGTTTGGTTTAGCAAAGAAATTGAAGGAACAAAGAAAATTACATTTCCTTTTCCTTTTGTCATCTCTTCAACTATCTTTAAAGAAGTAAATGTTTTTCCAGTACCACAGGCCATAATTAATTTACCTCTATCGTTATTAGCAAAGCCTTCAACAACATCTTTCAAAGCTCTTTTTTGATGATCTAAAAGATGTTTTATAGCACTTCTTTTCATTCCTTCAATATTATTTATATCAAATTGATCCCAATCAATTGCCATACCTTCAAAATCTTGAAGACGTATTCTATTAACAGGAATCATTTGATTAAGAATAGTGCTTTCTGCGTTGGAACTCCACTTATCAGTAGTAGAAACAATGATTCTTTGAGTAAAAAAACTTATCTGACCATTTGCTTGAAAATAAGTAGATGATGCCGACAAAAAAGTATCAACATCTGCTTTTGATACAGATGAATCTTCTGAATAAAACTTACATTGAATTGCACAGTATTCTTCTCTATTTCTAATTTTCGTTACAATATCTATACCAGTATCAGGCATACCATTTCTATATGGAAATTCATTCCACAACCATACTTGTTCAAATTGGTTAGCATAAGTAGGTTCTATTTGGAAAAACTTTTTTACAAAGCGCTCAAAAATGGACCCTTTTTGACGCATTGTTGTTGCGTTAGACTCAAAATATTGTAATAAATCTTTAAATTTGCTCATAAAATATCACCGTTTTCTCAAAATCTATTCTAATTATATCAAAAAATATATATAATTTATATATTTTTCTCAAATATAAAGCCAAGAAAAATGCACTAATTATAGTGCATAGTAAGCTTCATTTCTTTCTTATATATCCTTTTTCTGCTGCATACTCAACATCTAATAATTTCACCATTGTTCCAAACTTGATAGCAGTGAATTTTTTATTAGAAACATCAACAATAATGCCCTTTCCAAAATTGATATGTAGAATCTCATCTCCGACAGATAGGGTACTTACATCAATTTTTTCAAAAGCAACATCTTCTTCACATTCATCACTAATTACTGTTGAAATATTCTTAACTATCTTTTTATTTTTTTGCTTATAACAACTTATTAGTTCATTAGAATTAATTGCTCCAACATAATAATCATCTAGACTCTTATTCAACATTTTCATTATCATTAATTCATCTTCGGAATCACATAAAGCATTATGTACTTCACAGTACTTCTTTCCAGATAAATAAGAATAAACTGACTCAACACCATAACCAGTTCTAAGTCTACCTGTTTGACAATAATCTGCATATTTAGGAAGCTTATCATTATATTGTCTATATGCAGCAATTTTCATTATATCGAGCCAAATAAAAGATGCTAATTCTGGTAAATGTCTATAATCAAAGCTTGCATTATATGCAAAAATATATTTGATGTTTTTTGAGAGAAGGTATTCTTTTATTTTCTTCATTGCTTTACTACGAGAATCTTTTTCAATTTTAGCTCCTCGAGTTTCTTTTAAAACATAACTAAACATTCCTCCAGTTTTATATTCAGGAGTAAAAAGATAATAGATTCTATCCATTATCTTATAATCATCAAAGTTTGATATAACAATCCCTATTGACATAACTTCATCTGACCATGTAGTTTCTGTATCAATTACAGCAAATAATTCACTCATAATATTCCTCCTCTCATTACAGTTTTAACACTGCTTTGGCAACTGCATTCAAGAATTTTTTCGGTCCTCTTACAGATACTTCATACATACTATTATCTCGTGTATTCCATAAAATTCCCTTCTTTAGTCCAAGGCCAACAACATAACAAGCACATTGTAAAAAATGTTCATGTGTTAATTCTGAAACAAACTTCAATTCATATACAACGTCATTCTTTAAAACATCAACAAAACCCTCTGCCCTAAATTTATATTTAGTATAATCTGAAAAATTTATTTCACAATGATGCTGGACATCCTCATTCTTTGTAAACTTCTTACTTAATCTATCAAATATCTTATTTTTTTCTTCTTCAAGAATAAATGGTCTTACAACTTGATTTCTATATCTATTATGACGTGTTTCCAAAGATACTAAATAAAGAACTTTACCTTCGACATCTAATTTTTTAGAGTTCTTTAAATGAAAATCAGGCAAATCATGTAAGGCAACATATAAAGTTATGTCCTTATCAATATTATAATGTTTGAAATAAAAAGCTTCTTGATAAATTCCAATGCATGGTGATAAATCTATTAATCCATCTGTGCTTTCAACATCTATTATTTCTGAATCTTCGTTCTCAATTTTCTTTATTGTTAAAAGCTTATAGCAGTCCTCTACACTTTCTTTATATTTAAAATCAAACATTTCAGAAATATTAACTCTAAGTTCTTTTTCATTCCTATCATGATCAGAGCTTGCTAAAATTTTTTCATTAAGAAGCATATTTTCGCCTTTAACGAAGATTATATTTTTCTTTCCTCTACTAGCGGCAACACAGAAAATATTTCTTAATATTTCATATTTCTGATTTGGAAAGCTAAGTCTTGTATACCAATAATCAATGTCAAAGTCAAATAATACACAAGTAGGATACTCTAATCCTTTACTACTATCGTATGTAGTAAAAATTGCAGAATCCTTATTTGGATCAACTGATTTAATATTATCATTATCCCTTATGCTTGCATAAACTGTATTTTTATTAAACTTTTCAGGATACTTCTCCTCAAGAGTATTTAATACTTTAGTAGCATCACCAGTTCTAGCACCTAAGCATAATATATCTTTATTGTCACAATTTGCTAAAAAGTTAACTACTTCTTTGAAATTCATAAATTTGATATTGCAATCATCATTTACGCCAGTAATTTTCTTTTTCCAAACGAAACCCAACTTATCAGCAAGTTCTTTATTTAATCTAAAGCAAATTGAAAATTCCAATATAATATAATCACCAAGAAAAGAATTAATAAAAGTTTTTACATCTAATCTTGTCTTATCATAAATTTTTTGTTCCATATCACCAACAGCAATCAATTGCATATTTGGATTAGATTCTTTGATGATTTTTAACATATTAGATATTTCTTCATCAATATCTTGGTACTCATCCATTATCAAAATATCATATTTATCAAATTTGGGTTTTTCACTCAAAAATGTTTGAATGATATCAGATCTTCCAACATTAATACTATTAGCCATTAACCAGCGATATGCAAATCCATGATAATTAGTAACAAAAGCATTTCTATTTTTTATCTTTGATTTAGCATCAACTTTCAATAATCTATTATATGTTAAATACAATATTTTTTTGTTTTTAGGAAGTTGATTACACAAATGTTGAATCGATGTTGTTTTTCCACTTCCTATACATGCTTCAACCAAAATGTTTTTTCCTTTTAAAGCTGTATCTATAAATAATTGCTGTTCATTAGTTAGTTCAATCATCTTTATAATCTCCTTCCAAAAATTTTATTCTAATCTAATATTTCTTGTTCCAATTTACAATTGTTATTTAACATATACTTTATAACGTCATAAAACTCCTCAAAACCAGGGTTTGTTAAAAGAATTTTTAAACGTCTAACATCGTTAGCTGTCAATTCTTTCAAATTATCCTTATTATTCTCAAGTTCTTTTATTCCCATTCTAAAAGGTTTAAAAGGGATACATGTTTTATTCTTTAAATTATTGTAAATCCAGAATCCGCCAGCATCAATATCACTAAAATGATAATATTCTGCATTTGGATACATCTCATATATTTTCAATAATAATTGTTGTTTTATAGAATTATGAAATCCTGCTAAATATATAATTAATGCATCTTCATTTAATCCATAAAATGTAGTTAAATTCTCAACTGTTATAATTCGTTTAATATCTGATTTTATTATTGTCAAATCCTTTATCATCTGATTAGACATCGAAAAATCATAAGGCAATTGATTCAAATCAATTATTGTATTTTTCAATTTAAAAACAAGCTTGTTCTTAATTAAAGTATATGAATAGTTGCTTACTATATTATATGATTTTAAAATATCTTCTTTTTCAATATCCTTTGCTTCAGGATCATAATCTTTAATAATATTGATTATTTTATTCTCATACAATACGAACTTTTTTGAATCTCCTAATACTCTAACAGAAAAATCTCTTTTCATCACTTCATCATTTAAAACCAATATTTCATCAATAATTTTTAGAATAATCATCAATTCTTTTGAATCATTGAAATAAATCTTGGGATATGTATACTTTTCATTTATTTGTTTTATTACATCATCCTTAAATATTTTCATAAATGAATTAGTTTCATATGAATTCAAAATAGATATCACTTTTTCATTTTCAATACGTGGATTAGGAATACCATGATAATTGTATAATTCATCAACCCTATCAACATTTAAAACCAAATATTCAAATTCATTTTCCTTACTAAAATAAGCATTAATATATCCTTTTGATTCTAAGATACGAATTGTTTTATCATTTTGTTCTCTATATTTATATGAATCTCTAGATTTATAAGATTTCATAATAGGATCATTAACATCAATTTTAATTTTAATATTTCTTTCGCTACCCTCTTTAGATAGTTTACTATTTTGATATTTAGTAAGTAATTTCTCGATTATTTTATTTTCAAAATCATTCATATTATTTACCTGCCTCATGGAATAATACAGCCTTATTATCAATTTTAGTAATTCCTATTACAGAATCCATATATGGGGCAATACTATAAGTTCTAATACCAGGAACAACAATAAATAATTGAATTGATAACTGTTTATAGAAATTTAACACTGCTTGAATTCTTCCTTCATCCATGTTGTTAAATGCTTCATCAAAAATTGCCATGCAACATGATTCAATATCTTTCTTATCTTTGCTCATTAATTCATCGAAACATGCTGCAATTACAACATAGAAAGGTGTTTGAGTTTCACCACCAGATTTTTCTCTAGCTGTTTCTGAAATATATGATGGTTCCCCAGCTTCATTAACTACCTTAATATCGTATCTCATATATTCACGATAATCCAAATACTTTTGAATATACTTTTCGTTAGAATCATCGCTTGAAGAAACCTTATTAAATAATTCTTCTATCAATTTAGAATCAGCTTCATTCAATGTATCAGTGAATAAATCTTTTGATTCTAATTCTTTCCCTGAAGTTATGATTCTATAATACTCACCAAGTTCTTTATTTGCATCACAAACAAATGAATATGTATCACCACTAAATGGATGATTCTTTAAAATTTTATTTATCTTGTTAATCTCTGCTTTCGCATCTTCTATTCTAGTTCTAATACCTATTAAGAAGACTTGTCTAAATCCTTCTCTACTTCTTTCATATGCCTCATTTGCCTGTTCCCTGAACTTGACAATATCCATATTTTTTATCCTATAATATTCATCAATATAATCTTCCAAATTATCAAAAATTGCAGTTAAATCAGGCTTAAAATCTTTAGAATAATTTTGCATACCATTTTGAATACCGTTATATAAGGCACGATTTGTTTTATCAGCTGATTCATAATCTTTTAAAACTAATGATTTATTAAATCTGTCACCATTTCTATAATTATTAATTCTATTCAAATAATCAACATAAACTGAGTTATCCTGCTTAATTAGAATAATCTTTTCATCATATTCTTTTTGATTGTTTTTGATAGTTTCTCGAGCTACATTTATATTATTATCATATCCACCTTTTTCTGTTGCTAAGTTTGTATTTTCTTCATCCAAATCTTTTGCTTCTTTTTCGACATTTCTCTTCGTTGTTTTAGCACGTTCTAATTTTTGATTTATAGATATTAGAGATTTATTATTTTTATCTTCATCAACCTCTTTAATTAAACGAGCGACTTCTCCAGATAAAGTGTTTAATTTACTCCATAAATCTTCCATTTCTATCAATCTGAATGCCTGAGTTTTCTTAGATATTTCAATAACTTTAGCAATAGTAGACATTTTCTTTGTAATGTCAGTTTGTTCCTTATTTATTTCATCTAAGTGATTCAATAATACTTTTTCTTGTTGTTTTAATGAATCCCTTCCGATAAAAGGTATTTCCCAAACTGCTTTGTTTATAGCTCTAACACAATAGTTTTTATAAACCATTCCAGTTTTTGTAATTGAAACTTTATGCTTATTTAAATCTTCAACATCATTTACACAAATAACATTATTAAGTAATAATTGAGCATATTTTTTTGCATACTTGTTGGAAATATCCAATTTTAAATATAATGAGTCCTTAATTTCTTTTTGCTCCTCAATCTTTTTAACATCAACAATACCATAATTATAGATGCCTAATTTATCTTTTACTGACTCATAAATTCTAATGGCATCAATATAATATTGTGGATCAATTATTAAATCAAATCTTTGAGTATTCAAATATCCTTCCAAAGCATTCTTCCATTCTTCTTCGCCTTTTTTAATTTCCAAATACTCAACAAAAGGAACAACTTCTACATTTTTCTTCTTTGTATCGTAAATACGTTTTTTAATAATGTCAATTAAATTGCTTAATTTAGGATCATAATTTTTAATACCTTTTCGAATATTATCTAACTGTCTATTTGTCTCAGTAATATCGGCACTTAATTCTTTAATTCTAATATTCAATTCGGCTTTTAAATTTAAAGCTTTATCACTTGCATCATCTAATTTTTCTTTATATTTCTTTATTGAATTATTAAAAGATGGATAATCTTTTCTTTGATAATCATCATAAAATGACATCTTTATGCCTACACTTTGAGCTAATACATTCTCATCCTTTGCAATCTTATCATAATTACAAATTTGCTCATTTAAAGTATTTAATTCTCTATTTTGAATAGATAATCTTTCCTCTTTTTGCTTTAATGCTTTAATTTCCTCATTATTTTCGTATGAATATATTTCTTTAGTTAATTCCTCAGATTGCTTTTGCAATGAAGCAATAGTATCTTTATTAGTTGAAACAGTTTTATCTATTTTATTAATTTCTGATTCACAATCTGATATCAGTTTATTGGCATCTTCAATGTTGATTAATACCTTGACAATATCAAGATATTTCATTATTTTTTTATTTTCCTGATAATCTTCAGCTTTATGTACAAAGCTCTCTAACGAATTAAGCTTAAGCTCTTCTCTAATAATTATCTTATGAATTTCGTTATAATTTCTCATATCAGTTCTTAAACTATCTAAATCAACAGGATTATCTTTTAACAAGAAATTATTAACAAAGCTACTTACCTCTTCAATTGGCTTAAATGCAATCGCTTTTGCTAATAAATCATAATACTTATCTTTTGATGATAACTTGAAAACATCTTTAGCCAATATTTCTTTTCTTTTAGAAATATTATATTTATCCCAAGAATCATAATTATTTATATGATTTTTTAATTCTATATGATTACAAATTTTCCCGTTGGTTATATAATCAGAATCATTAATTCTATACTTATCAGCAAAATAGAAATGAACCTGAGGTCTTGTGTTTCCACTAGATAATTCTAAGCAAACTCCGACAACAAAGTACTCATTACCTTTTTCATTTTCATATTCTAATGCTATATGAGAAATTACTTCGGATTCACTTCTAAAATATTTTTTATTCTCTAAACCAGTCTTATATCTCATATAAGCTTCAAGGGTTCTCTTTGCATTTTGACTTGCAGCATGATTAAAATGTTTTTCATCTCCAGCAGATAGCACATAATAAATTGCATCTACTAATGTTGATTTACCAGTTCCATTTTCACCTGATAATAAAGTATTACCTTTTAATTCAATTGTATTGTTAGAGAACAAATGCCAATTAATTAATTTAATCTTCGTTAACTTCATCAATGGCACCTCCCTTTTCTGTTAAATAACTATTTAATCTATCATTTAATCCGTTGATGTTATCTGATTTTACCACTTGTAAAATTGTTGGATAAATAGCAATAATACTGTCATCAGTAAACTGTTTAAAATCAAAAGATACAATTTTATATCTTCGCAATAATTTTAATGAGTTCATTAATTCTGTTTTATATGAATCATTTGAAAATATATTTGTATTATTTATATTTTCTATTAAATCTGAAGTTTTTACATAAACATCAGATGTATTTGAAGACAATGTTACCTGCTTTTGTCCTGTGTAATACAATAATCTTAGTACTAATAAAAGAATTGTATCTACCTTTCTTAGTCTTAT
Organism: Acholeplasmatales bacterium; assembly: GCA_017449215.1. Taxonomy (GTDB): domain Bacteria; phylum Bacillota_I; class Bacilli_A; order Acholeplasmatales; family Anaeroplasmataceae; genus Anaeroplasma. Next base: position 30,332 of record JAFSJY010000005.1, read on the forward strand.
TCTATTTCTATCTTCTGAAGTTTCAATAAAGAAGACTTTATTATTGTCATCATGAAGCAAATTATAATCAATCATTGAAAAATAACTTTCAATTAAATCTCTATAATTCAAAATTGAATAATAATCAGTCTTATCGCTTTCGATTCCTCCATAGATGAAGTTATCTTTTAACAATTTATTACATAAAGTACTAAATGTTTTTTTCTTAATGTCTGACAATTCTTTATAACCATTATAAAAATTTTCAGAAGCTGTTATTTTATCTATATTTGCCATTATTACTTTTTCCTTTCTATAATGAAATTATCAAACATAATTCCGTATTTTTTATATTGAGTAAGATTAGAATCAAATCGAACTTTATATTCAATAGATGAATTTGTACTATAAAGTAAAACTAAGAAATGTTTTAATGAATCTTCCTCTTTTGATTCTTCTATTAATTCTTTGGCTTCAATAAAGTTCTTATTCTTCATAGATTCCATTACATATTTGTTAATTGCAAATGAACTATATTTATTATCTTTAAAATATGCTAATGCTAATTCTTCTAGTTTTTCTTGAGGAATTTCATTTACGACTTCTGCATCAACATCAGTAACGGTTTTTGATTTGCTTCTAGGCTTATATAATGATGCTTCATCTATATTTCCTAAATCATAAATATTGAAATCATCAGATTCACCATCTTCTAAGAATTCATCAAAATCAATTTCCGAAATATTCTTTAATATATTATTAATAACTCCATCTATTCTTCCACTATCATTTAATAAGAAGTTTGTTCTAGCCTTAGCATTTGATACATATTTTGAATTATTTTTATTAAGAATAGAAATCAATTCATCTATATTTTCAAAGGTATCAATCACATAATCAAAAGATTGTCTAAAATAAAGGTCAGCTTCACTAATGTTTTCAACAGTATCTTTACCAGATTTTTTATCCCTAATATATAGTTCTATTAATTTAGTTCTATGATCTGTGAATATTAATTCTAATTTATCTTTAATAAACTTCCTATACATCGCAGGGTTATCATGCTGTCTAAGATTTTGAAGAGTTTTTAAAACAACTTTATCATTGTAATCAACCAATAACTTATCTAATATTTCTACTGGAGTTAAATATGGATTACTTAATAAACCACTTAAATATTTTTTTACAATATTATTAACTCCACGCAATAATGAAACCAATTGTTTTGTCATTGATACAATTTGTTCTGTTATACCAACAGCTTGGTCAATTGTAAAATTCTTTACAGCATTATATATATTGTAAACATAACCATATAATTCATTTTGATTAGTTCTGTTTTTAGTTATTTCAGCCATTGCTTTTAACAACAATATAGCATTTTCATCTACCATATAACTAATATTAAAATTTGAATCTTCCTCATCGTTTAACCACCCTGTGTTAACAAAATATCTGATTTTATCAGAAGCCAATCTTTTAATATCAATCTCACTAATATCTTCAGCTCCATTTGTATCATCATCATAAACAACAGTTGTAGGATGCTCATTGTAGTAACTAGTTATCCAATTTATCATTTCTTCTCTAGTTGCTGTATTGTTGACATTTGCTTCAATGTTATTGTTGATAATTGATAATAAATCATAATTAATTTCTCTATTTTTATTTGTAAAAACATTGAAAAATTTTGGATTAATATCTGTAAAAAAATTATCCACAAAAACACCTCCTTCAATAAATAATCTGGTTTCTTCTATCAATTATTTCTTTATGCTTTTATTTTACTATAAAAAGGTAAATAAATGAAGTGCTTATACCACTACTTATTAATTATTTTCTAGTTGTATAATTTATATAAAAATTGGCTTTAAATATGGATTTTTTTGTTTTATAATGTAATTAATAGGTTGTAGTATATACAACTAAAGGAGATTAGCTATGGAAAAGAAAATTACTATTTCAGACAATTTATATAATAAAATTTTAAATGATAAAGAGGATTTTGGTTACATTGGAAGTAATAATGATTTTTATTGCGATATCATTTTAAACACCTATGATTACGACAATCCATATAAACAAATGGAAAAAATAATTAATCTTCTTTCAGGTCGTACTAAAGAATGTAGTAACAATGAAATAATTGAAACAATAAAAGAAATGAAGAATGATTATCAATATAAAGATTGGATGACCCAAATAGCTATTTCGATCGTAAAATTATCAGAGACATCTTATCCTTTAGTAGGTGATAGAAAAGAGATTTTCATTCGCGAAACAGAAAAAACAAATGGAAATTTAGAAAAAATATTAAATGAATTTGCTGCTTCTTCTGCATCTGAAATTTACAAAAACATTCTACTAAAATATATATCTTACCCAGCATATATTAGAGAACAAATTATTCATCAAAAAAATTATAAAGAATTGAACGAATGTATAAAAAAGAAAATTAAATGTAAGATTGTCACAGTTAAAGGAAATACATTCATTATCGAACCATACAAAATGCTTCCAGGTAAAGATGAAGGTCATAATTATTTAACATGCTACTCTACTAGCGATTCAGGTAAATATAATAGGAGCATACAAAGTTATAAACTTTCTACTATAGCAAATGTATATAAACTATTTGAACCATGCTCATTATCTGAAGATGAACTATCATTAATATCAACAAGATTAAGTGAAAATGGACCTGCATATATTAGTTCTGAACTTAATGATTATGAAATAGAATTTGATCATCGCGGTCAAGCACTGTTCAATTCAATAGAAAAAGATAGACCTAAAAGAATCTCAATTGAGCCAGGAAAAATAGAATATTACAATGATAAGCCTCAACAATATTTAATATACACTTTAAGATGCACAGAGTTTCAAATACTAAATTATCTAAAACAATTTAGCTATCATGTTAAAATACTAAATAATGATAATTTAAAAAAGAAACTAATGGAATATTATGAAAAGGCCTATAAGCAATTCAATTAAAAATTGGCAAGACTATTTAAATGTCTTGCCTGTTTTTTTAATCTCTATTATAGAATCCCAACCCATCAAAAAATTTCTTCCACCACAAGACTCCTGCTCTATCCAAAATTTTCCACCAACGGTTTTTCCACCATTTTTCCACCAAATGCATCTCAAAAGATATAAAAGTTATGGAAGTTGTACGAGATATTTGGCATTTTACAAGAAGTTGTACAAGATTCGGAAGACATTTGGCATTATAAAAGATATTTTTACAAAATTATCCGAATCCTAAGTTGGAATGATCGGTTCGAATCCGGTTGGGACTGCCATTTAGAAGATAAAACAGCCTCAGAATTTTATGGTTCTGAAGCTGTTTTTTAATGTTCTTTTATGGTTCTATTCCAACTACCAACTAAGCCTAAATATTTTGTATCCATAAAAGATTCCCATCTAATAATTTATGATTGATCCTCTTATAATGTAAGAAAGCATTGTAGGAGGATTTTTATATGGCACAAGGACAACATGGATGGTATACTCCAGAATATAAAATGGAGGTCGTACAAAAA
>JAFSJY010000077.1 GCA_017449215.1 Acholeplasmatales bacterium
TCACTTCCTACAAGCATAATTATACATATAGAAAAGTGCTTGTAAATAACGAATTTTTGATAAAAAATACCTTAGTTAAGCCATTTTTATAAAATTTTATGTTTTTGATTCATTATGAAGGAATAATTAACACAAAATACTGTATTTTTTGAGAAAAAATGTAGAAATATTGCATTTGATACTTTTTTTAAATTTTATTGTAATTTCCTATAAACTTGTAAGTACAAGCTTGCGTATACAAGTTATTGCATTTACTTTATAAACGTAAAGATACCATATATCTATATTTGATTGATTCATTAATTCTTTTTCATATTAATATCTCAATATATTTTAAAAGAGTAGTATTCCTACTACTCCTGAATATAATACTTTTCGTAATATCACAAAAAAGATAATTCTTAATGTTTTCGATAGAATTCTTTTCCATCAATAATATATATATTAGAATCATTTAATAAATCATTTGAAATATTATTAACTTATATTTCAGCCAAAACATCGAAAGACTGTATCATTGATTTATATTTATCCCATTCTATTGATTTTAAAATTTCATCAATAAAATTAAATAATTTTTCTGGAAACATTACTGCAAATGTTACACCAACTTTTGCTTTTGAAATATATCTTTTCTTATTTAAATACTTACTCGCGTCTTCTCTTATATTATCGACAAATGAAATAGATGATTTTACAATACAGCTACTATCATCATTTTCAGCTAGTGCTTTTAGTACCACTTCTTCTAACGCTCCTTCTTCACTAGTAGGTATAATCAATAAATAGGAGTTAAAAGACTTCTTAACGTTAAAATCACTATTATAATCTACCCTATTCCATATGGAATTTTTGAAATTAACTTCTATCTTTTCAATATTATTGTTAACTGCATCTTCAATTTTTTCGCTAGTATTATTATCCCTATCACATACAATTAATATCTTTGAAAAAATCTTTTCATCATTATAATCAGCTAATTGTATAGATGAAATATATTTATCGAAAAATTTTGATATATTGTTAAATCCTCCTACGCCACAAATCATAAGGTTATCACCATTACTTCGTGTATACCAATTTACTGAAACATCACCTTTTTCATCAATTTTAGGTGTCATATTTTTATTAAATTCTTTATCAGCATTGTATTCAAATCCATATTTTTTTATCATCAAGTAACTGATTATAATAGCATCACTTTTGCCTTCACATAGGATTAGAGAATTCATTATAATCTCACCTCAAATCCAAAGTTCTTTCTATTTTCTTTAACATCTTTAGCCGACATTGTTCTAGAAATAGTCTTATTGTTTTCAAAATCTTTTCTAAGTGTAATAAAATTAATTTCTGATTCTTTTACTAACTCATCAATCTTTAATAATTCATCTACTGCTTCAATTGAATGTGTTGTAATAAACAATTGGACATCAAATTGCTTACAAGCATCGTTAACAAAATTAAAAATTTCATCATAATTTTTTATATGTATAGCAGTTTCAAATTCATCTATTAATAAAACTCCCTTATTAGCAGCTGCTATACCTCCAGCTATACTTAACGTTTTCTTTATACCATCACCATAAATCGTTAACGGAACAACACCTAATTTAGAACTTTTAACACTTTCTATAGGTTCACCAAATTCGTCAACGACATATAGTAAATCATCTATAAAAGGATCGAATATTCTTAGAACTCTAACAACCATTTCTTTGTATTTGTCATTTTTTATTATTAAGTTAAATAAGCTATTCACACCAGCATAATCAACAGGTGATACATAACGAGCTTTAATGATGTTCGATTTATTTTTCAAAGTTCTATTATTTAAACAATTAAAGGCATTAAGTTTTATATCATTTTTTGCTTTACCACCTGCATAATCAATCAAAAGATTACCATTAAACTGATAAATCAATTGTTCTGGGACTTTAATTGTATTAAAAACTTGAGGGATTTCCATTGGATTAGGTAATGTTCTAACCATATTCCCGCTAATTTCATAGTTTAGTTTATTTCCTGAATCAAATTCAAAGTTCATACTGATATTATATTTTTTACCATCTTTTGGAAATGAATTAATAAATTCATTAAAAAAAGAACCTGCACGTAGCATCTTTGTTCTCAAAACACTTGTAATAATTGCATTATTTATTGAACTATTAGATGCAAGCATTATGGCTTCTAACAAACTTGTTTTGCCAGAATTATTATCTCCAACTATAACATTTATTCTATTTAAATTATTTAATTCTAATTCAGATAAACCTCTATATGATTTTATGTTAATTGAATTAATTCTTTTCTCCATGATATTTTCCACCCTATTCAAATTTTATAATTATTTCTTTTCCTAAACCTTCAGCAATTCTTTCTAACATATTAATAGTTAAATTATAATTCCCACTTTCAATTTTGCTAATTGTTGCTTGCTGGATATTTGTTCTTAACGATAACTCTTTTTGAGTTATACCTGTAGAATTACGCGCTTCAATAATCATTTTAGATATTTTTAACAATAAATTTTCATCACTATCATCAGTATCTTCAAATTGAATCAATTTTAAATTATCTTCCAAATATTTTGATAGTTCACTCATAAATATCGCCTCTTATTATTCAATTATAATTATAATTTAATGAAACGTCAACTATAAATATGTAATAAATAACATATTTTATGTATTATTAAGCTAATTTATGTGCTATATGACATATTTACAATATATTTATCGTATAAAAAGAGGAGTATTTCTACTCCTCCTTAGTGTCATTTTCAGTTATTTCCGCTTTTTCTTCTATAGAATCTTCAGAAGCTTCTTGCTTTTGTTTTAATAATGCTTCATTTCTAGCCTTTAATTTAGCTATTTCTTCTTCTAATATTTGCTTCTTCAATTCTTCTCTTAAAGCTTCTTTATCTACCTGTGTCTTTTTCTTTACAGAATCAGTCTTATTCTTTAATACGATTTGAACTACTTGCATAGCAATCATAATAACAAATATACCAACAAGAATAAAGAATATTAGATTTGTATTTACTCCTCCGGAAAAAATACTCATAAATCCTAAAGTAGTGACGTATTTACCATATACCATACTATCCCTCACCTTTAATTCATCTGTAAGAACATTATTATCACCCCAGGTAATAAAATATCTTCCTTCGCTATCCTCTTCTATACCAACAACTCTATGGATGATAAATTTAGCTTCCTTTTCATTATAGAAAACAATTATATCTCCATCTCTATTCTCATGGTTTTTTAATATATTACCAGATCCTGTTTTAATATTATCAGCATTAACACCAGTAAACATTACATAGCTTCCAGCACTAATAGTAGGCTCCATAGATTCAGTAGGAACATATGAAACACTTATATTAAATATTCTTGGAGGTCTATTATTTGTATTAGCAACAATAACCTCAATGGTAATATATAAGCATAATAGTAAGCACAGAATGCTTACTATATAGCCAATAATTGTTGATTTTTTTATTGTTTTAGAATTAGAGGAAGCTTTAACTTTTTCTTCCATAAGAACCTCCTATAAACTAAAACATATTGTTTTCTTTCATAAGAGCGTCTAAATCCTCATCAGAGATATCATCATCCACAGATGGAGCATCCTCATAATCACTTAAGCCCTCATCTTCCTTAGGAGTAGCCTTCTTCTTTGGCTTAGCACCATTAGATCCCTTTAATTTAATTGAAGGAGCTTCTGGTTCTGCCTCTGGTTCATCAAATAAACCATTCTCAGCCATTAGTTTTTCAAGATCCTCATCTGATAAATCTTCAAATTCATCATTTGATTTCTTCTTTGGAGCTTCTTCTATAACAGGAGCTTCTGGTTCACCATCAGAATCATCATCTGTATTTTGATCATCACTAGATTCAGTTTCAGGAGTTTCTTCCTCAACTGGCTCTTCAGCTTGAGGTTCTTCTACTGGAGCCTCTTCTACAACTGGTTCTTCAGTTGGAGTCTCAGGCTCAGCAACCTCTTCAGGTTTAGTTTCTTCAGCAGGTGCTTCAGGAGCTACCTCTTCGACTGGAGCTTCAGCTTGAGGAGTTTCCTCTACTGGAGTTTCTTCTTGTTTAGGTTCTGAAACTTCTGGCTCTGCCTTCTTAGGAGCAGCCTTCTTCTTACCTATAGCCTTTTGCTTAGGCTCTTCTGGTTCATCAGCGATATCACTTAAATCAAAGTCACCATCACCATTTAATTGAGCCATTAAAGCATCTAAGTCATCATCAGAAAGATTATCCATATCGATATCTTCAATAGATTTCTTCTTTGGAGCTTCCTTCTTTGCAGGAGCCTTCTTCTTAGAAGCAGCTTCTGGATTAGCCTTCTTTTCTATAGCCTCAACAGCCTTTTCCTCTTCTACTAATTCAGCATCCTTTTCTGGAATTTGATCTAATAGCATTTCATTTTCAGCCATTAATGCTGCTAATTCTTCATCAGATAGATCATCATATTCATCTTTCCTTCTATGAGGAACTTCAGTAGGAGCTTGAGCAGCAATTTCAGCAGGAGTTAAATCATTCCATGCCTTATTATCTTCTTCTTGAAGCTTCTTTAAATGTTCTCTCTTCTTATTATGGGCTGCGTAAATACGAGCCAATTCTTCTCTTTGAGATTTTGTTTTTTGTTCTTTTTCTTCGTCTCTCTTGATTGCAACTTCCTTAGCCTTAGCAATAGCATCCTGCTCAAATTTACGCTTCTTAGCCTCTTGAGCTGCCTTACGCTCAATTTCAGCCTGACGCTCAGCCTCTGCCTTAAGACGTTCTCTCTCAAGACGCTCACGCTCTCTAGCCTCTTCCTTCTTAATCTTTTCCTCAAGCTTAGCTATTAAACGTTCAATTCTCTTAGATTCCTTACCCATACGAGCAATATTCATCTGCTTCTGCTGGTGAACAATCTTAAATACCATCAATTGACGTCTAGCATATTCTAGCTGTTCATATAAATCCTTAGAATCTAATTCATCATCAGCTACACCAAAAGCCATAGGATAGATTTGATCTAGCATATCAAGCATTTGTCTATAAACAACTCTTATAGACTCATTCATTGTAATACCAGTATTTTGAATACCTTCCATAGAAGCTTCAAAAAATTTAGCTGTTTGAGATAATAACAATTCATTCATAGTATAATCTTCAAGCTTCTTATTATCAGCTTCAAGATTTAATTCTAATTCTGGAGTATTATCTACAACAGGCTTAGGAGCCTTTTGAGAATTTAATTTCTTAGATGAATAAATATCATCAATTTGTCTATTCTTAATAAATGATGTTAAAGCTAATGCCATAACAGCATTGATATCCTTATCAAATGCAGAAGAGAACTTGTAGCTCTTTTCCTTAACATCGATATTAGTAGCAATACTATCTACTCTATCTAGATATAGCCATAAGCCATAACATAATTTGAAGTCTGGGTTATGTAAAATGATATTTGTCTTCATAATAGGAGGCAATACATCACGAGCCTTAGCTAAGGCTCTCATGAATTCAGTACCCTTTAAGCCCTGAATCATTTCTCTAATACGACATAATCTATCAAATTGTTCCTTAGTTGTTTCAACATTTGTAGTTAAGTCGTTCTTAATAGCAACATTAACCTCAACTGTTACCTCTTGACCAGACATCTTAAATTCATTCTTAACTTCTAATTTCTCAGTTTCGAATGACTCTAATGATATCTTCATAACTTCATAACGTCTTTCAAGGAAGATTTCACATCTTCTAACTAAAGACTTTATGAATCTATTTTCGTAAATAGCTAATTCCTCTTCAGTATATGTAGTTAATACCTTAGATGGAATAACATCGCCATTTTTCTTTATTTCTTTAATTAAATGAGTATGGCTAGATAAATGTCTAACAGTATCGGCATTTACCTTTCTAGCCTTTTCAACCGCAACTACCTCAGATTCATATCTTAATGACTTCTTAGGGTTACGCATTATTTTAAGCATTGCGGGATAAACTGATTCGATAGTATCTAGGAAAGACATATCAAAGTTACGGATTTCAGTCTGTGACTTGTTAAGTACAGTCTTTTGTCCACCCTTAACTCTACCAAGAACGTAGTTTCCATAAGGGTCCGCAGTAGTATTCTTATCTAATTCTTCATAAATCTTAGAATAATAAGTTACTAGCTCATCATTATTAAAATTGTCCTTGGCCATAAAATCACCTACTAACTATACTCAGTTTAAATGAGTACATATAATAACTATGCCATTTTCTTTAAATCAGCAATAAATCCTTTTGAAACCTTGAATTGTTCCTTACCGAATAACTTATCGATTAATAGAATTAATTCATCAAGTTCCTTCTTTAAGAAAGTTAAGTTTAATGATTCGAACTTTCTTAAAATCTTAAATGTCATCATATAATCAAGACCATCAAATTCAGAGAATCCACAACCCATATAAACAGGAGTAAATAATCTAATTTGCTTCATGATACGGTTACCGAATGCAATCTTGAATTTCTCTTGAATAAATTCATCTAGCTCAGCGAATGCTTGAGATGCAGCTTCACTTAATTGGAAACCATTTTGATATCTCTTAAACATATCATCTAAATATTCAAATGTCATAGAAACATTTTCTGTATAAGGGGCATCAATGAAATCTGCCTTCTTATTAATTGCTAATGTAGTAGCACGGTCATAAACCTTATCTGTGATAGTAAATGTAGAATCATCCTTGTTCGCTGTTCCAATGAACCATAGGTTCTGTGGAATTAAGATCTTACCATTAATTAAGTTCTTAGGGTCAGTTGGTTCTGAAATAGGAACGATATCAATCTTCCACTCAGAAACATCTGGCATTTCCATTACTGATAAGAATTCAGCAAAATAATACTCGATACGTGCTAAGTTCATTTCGTCTAGTACTATTAAGTTAATAGTATCTGAATATGAAGCAGCATATACACTCTTTAAGAAGTCTGACTCATTAAACTTCTTAGTAAATTCGTTTAAGTAACCTAATAATTCAGCACGGTCACGCCAAGAAGGCTGTACTGAAATGATTGATGTATCATTTTGGAAGAACTTACCCATTGCATAAGGAAGGGAAGTCTTACCCGTACCTGAAATACCTTCTAGAATCATTAATTTACCAGTTGCTAAACCAGCAAACCATCTAGCGATAATTTCTCTATTATAGTAAAGATGTAACTGAGAAGCAGAGAAATTGATAAATCTATCTACTAAATCAGGTAAATCTAACATATCTGATTGATTCATAACTGTAATTCTAGGATTTTCTGCATTGATTTGGTCAACCTGAATAAGCTTAGTAAATCTAGATTCATTACCAGCCTTCTTCTTACCACTAGGACCTTCATAATCAATAGCACCTTGACTACCAGCACCAATTTGAGATACTCTCATTGCTAAAATCTTATTCTTTTCATCAATTAGTTCAACAACCTTTTGATTTAATAATGATACTTCTTCAACTAATGTATCCTTATCGATTTCTCTCTTAACAAATCTGATATATCTTCTTAATAATTGGAAAATTAATACAGCTAATAATGCAATAAATCCAATATTGATAATCAATACTAAAATAAACGCAATATAGTCTAATGCATTCCAGTTACCAACAGCATTTCCTAATGTATCGAAATAGCCACCGGCATCATACCAGTCTCCTTTAAATATTTTTACAATAATACTGATGTGCATTGTAAACCATTCACCAATATTATTCCATAGATCTCCTAAGAATTGGACATAAAACTTTGAAAATCCACCCATATGCTACATCCCCTTTACTATAATTTTTGTAACAATGTTTTTATTATTCTTCTGAAGCAGTTTCCTCTTCAGTTTCTTCTTTCTTTTCTTCTTCTACAGATTCAGTATTAGTTTCTTCCTTTACTTCTTCTGCATTAGTTTCTTCTACAACTTCAGCAGTAGTTTCAGTTTCTACTACCTCTTCTTTTTTATCTTCAGTAGATTCCTCTACTTTATTTTCTTCTTTAACTTCTTCCTTAGTATCTTCTAATACTAATCCTTGAGCTCTCATTTCAGCTAATAATTCTTGACGCATCTTTTCCTTTTCAGCTTCAACATCAGCCATCATAGCTTCTCTAGTACCTTCAAGCTCAGCCTTATTCTTTTCACCACGTAAAATCATAATATTACGTACTACTAAGAATATTTCAAATATTAATAATACAGCTACTGGTATAACAAAATAGAACAAATAATTTTGTTGAATATTAGTTAATACCTTACCAGCACCTGTTGATACAGATGTTGCAATACCACGAATGTTCACAACTGAAACATTTTCAATTTTGCCATTATTTTCAAGAATATAATTATGTGTATTAATTTGTGCTTCTGTCATTCCAGATGCGATTGCCTCTTCGTATCTCTTTGTACCAGGAGCAATATATGCTTGTGAATCACCACCAATAGTTTCCATTGCGGCCAAATCACCTTGTGTAACAACAGTCTTTTTATCTGCAGTTATAAATACAATTCTATGGGTAATTAGTGCTGCTTCGTTACCAACTTTACCAGCAAATACTATTACATCACCAATTTTTAAATCACTAGCATCGTCATCACTAAATGTTTTTGCAAATAATAAATCTCCCTTTGCAAATCCATCTTTAATATCAGTTTCTTTCCATTCCTCAAGTCCTTCTTTACCTTCATGATTCATAGAGTCTGATAATACATTTAACATACCTCTACCAAATAGGTTAGGGAAGTTTTCAGTACCATTACCACCATTAATATTAAATAATGCAAAAAGGAACAACGCTATTATTATTAGGTAGAATACTACATTACCTGCAATCTCTAATCCTAGAAAAACCTTTTGCTTAGTTGTTCTTGGTTCTTTTTCTTCAATTATCTCGTTTTTTGTCTCTTCCATACGCTTAAATCCTTTCGTACAAATTCCACACATACATACTTATTATATATAATTCTATCATATTTAATAATCAAATTAAACACATTATTTAATTTTGACCAAGTTTAAGCATAAATCCAATACTTTATAACGCTTATTTTGTGTCATTGTGGTGTAATCGTCTAATTTATTAAGTTATATTATATACTTTTTTAATTATTTTTCAAGTTTTATCGTTTATTGATCAAATTATAGACGCTGTTCGAGCCATTCTTCAAATAAATTATTATAATTGATACTTTGAATTGTTCTATAAGTAGCTTCAAATTGTTTTTTATATATTTCTTCTTTTTCTTCCCTAGAATATAAATCAAAAGATTTAGCTTTTACATCTTTATATATTTCTATAAGTTTTCTTATACATCTATTTTTCTTTTCCTCATCATTAAATTCAGATGAATTAAGTATAAGAAATGCGCCATACATTCCGGCAATAATTTTCTTATGACGTATATCTTTATTATATAACTCTAATTTTTCATAAATCAATTTTAACGCTGTTATATAATAATCGATAATGCTGATATTCCAATTAATCTTTTTATTTTTTCTTACAGCACTATTATCATTATATTTCCATAAGTATGTCGTAACGTCTAAATATGATGTTTCGAAACAATACATTAGTACTTCAGCAAAATACATATCTTCATTAAACTTCAATTCGTCAGAAAATCTTATATTATTTTGAATCAAAAATTCTCTATTAATAAACAATCCATGCAATGTAGGGTAATCACTTGGTTTATAACTATTTATTAAAATCTTACCATTATAAAAAATCTCCTCCGAAAAATTCGTCCATAATACGTTCACTGAGTTATATAATAAATTATCAGTTATACAAGCTAAAACATAATTATCATAAAATACATCATCTTGATCTAAGCATGTTATGTATTGTGCACTGCTTTTATCAATACCATATTGTCTAGTAACGCCAGGCCCATCGTTAGATTCTTTATAATAGTATTCAATACTTAATTTAGGAAATCTTTGTTTAAACCATGATTTTTTATATCTTGTTTTTGAAGCATCACTAATTATGATTATTCCGATTTTAGAAAAATCAACATTTTTTTGTGTATTAATAGAGTTTAATGCTCTTATTAGTAGTTTTTGTTCTGAATTGTATTCAGGAATAATGATATCAAGAAATCTTTCCATTTTTTCCTCTCTATTTAATTGGCTTACACAATAAAACAAATTCAGTAGGAATTAAGTCTCCACCATTATGTCTCATATAGAATTTATAATTTGAATTCATTTCATAAATCATCTTAGGAATCATCCATATGTCATCGTACCCATGATATGTACATATTGCAAGTTTTGGAGCATACTCTTTTATTATTCCCTCAAGTCCTAAAAGCGCATCTTTTTCAGCACCTTCGATGTCCATTTTTATAAAAGTTGGTATGTCATCCAAATCATCATCTAATCTAACTATTTCTACTTCCTGACCACCAAATTTATTAATTCTATTTGCTGATGTATCAATTGAATTACCCGATAAGAACATTTTACTATTTTTTGAACCAGCACCTTTTTGACGAATAATTACATCATGAAGACTATACTTGTTTACGTTGTTTTTTAATTGAAAACATGAATCAGGAGTTATTTCATAAGCATATATTTTCTTATAGTCAGTTCCATACATTGAAACATAAGATAGAATTGAGTCACCAACATATGCACCGACATCTACTAAAACATCATCCTTGTTATTCGGAAATAAATCGGGTTCCCAATAATCTCTAAAAATTGACTTAACAATTCTAAGATATTTTGTATCCATAAATGCCCAATTTGCCAGTATAGCAATTAAGGTTCTTTTAGATAAATAATCCTCCAGCTTTTCGTATAGTGATAAAGTCAAGATATTTTGTACCAGTTTGGTCAAGAAATTATGTACCACTATTCTATTAGATATTCACTAATATCCTTTAATCTATATGATGGTCCATTTATAGTTACTAGATTAGAGTGATGTAATAATCTATCTAA
>JAFSJY010000078.1 GCA_017449215.1 Acholeplasmatales bacterium
TGGTTTAGAACCAGTAAAATAAAAATTTGATTAAATAAAATTAATTTAGATGGAACGCCGTGTGCGGTGAAAGTCGCACGCACGGTGTGGGTTGGGGGAAAAGATGGAGATAATACCAAAGTCTTACCTATCAACATTTGCGATGACTAGAGCGAAAGAATACCTATATTTATCATCAGCTGAATACCATTATATTAATGGAATAAGAAAAAGATTAAGGCCAAGCATATTCTTATGTGAATTAAAAAATGATTGTGGTTAGGCCGTTTTTATTATATAATAAAAACATACAGCGAATTCGTTTAATTCACTTCGTTAATTATTAAACAGTTTATAAGAAACACTAGTGTAGTGTTTTTTGTTTGAAATAGGTTAGGGGGTATCATAATGTTAACATTTTTAATTATGGCAGGTGGTTCAGGTGAAAGATTCTGGCCATTATCTACTAAACAAAAGCCTAAACAACTATTAAAAATATTTTCAGATAAATCTTTAATAAGATTAGCCTATGAAAGAATATTACCTTTAGTTGATAAGGATAGAATCTTTATCGCAACTAATGAAATACAAGTTCCAGCTTTAAAAGAAGATTTAACTGAACTAGATGACTCAAGAATTATTATTGAACCAGCATTTAGAGATACAGCTGCGGCTATAGCTTATGGCTCAACAATGATTTCTAAATATTATGAAAATCCAACAGTTGTAGTATTAGCATCAGATCATCTAATAGCTGATGGTGATGAATTTAGAAAAGTAATAAAGCTAGCAGAGGCAGAAGCTAATAATGGTAGTATTGTAACATTAGGTATTAAGCCTACTTATCCTGAAACTGGATATGGATATATCGAAGTATCTGATTCAACATTAAATAAGGCAACTAAATCATTAGGTTTTAGAGAAAAGCCTAAATATGAAATTGCCAAAGAATATTTTGAATCAGGAAAATATTTATGGAATAGTGGAATGTTTATCTTCAAGTATGATGTAATAATGAATGCTTTAAATAAATATTCAAAAAACCATTATGATACTATAGAATCAATTAAACCTTTATTCAATAAAAATGAAGGAGTTAAAACTGCAGAGATAGTTAAAGATAATTTTATGAATTTTGAGAAGAAATCAATCGATTTTGCAGTTATGGAACATGCTGATAATATTATGGTTATTCCTTCTGAATTTGGATGGAATGATGTAGGTAATTTTACAGCATTTGAAGAACTATTCGAAAAAGATGAGAATCAAAATACAGTAAGAGGAGTTAACTGTATATCAGTTGATTCAAACAACAACATTATTGTATCTGATGGAGATTATCAAAGAGTTTCACTACTTGGTGTTAATAACATGATAGTTGCAGTAACAAAAGAAAACATTTTAGTTTGTTCTAAAGAAAAAAACCAAGATATAAAGAAGATTATTAAATTATTATAAAAGGTACAAATTATGATATTGTTTTTAGAGCCTTATTTTGAACAAAAGCCATGGGCAGGAGAAAAATTAAATAAAATGTATGATTGTCCAGAAGGTACAGGTGAGGCTTGGATAATATCTGGATATAACAAAAAATCATCAATTATTAAAAATGGTAAATATAAAGGTGAAACGTTACGTCACTTATGGAGACGTCACCCTGAATTATTCCAAGGAATAGACGATAAGGAATTCCCATTACTAATTAAAATAATTGATGCTAAAAAGGACTTATCAATTCAAGTCCATCCTAACGATAATTATGCGCTTGAAAAGCATAACTCTTTAGGTAAGTTTGAGTGCTGGTATTTCATGAACCAAAATGAAGCATCATCTTGTATTGCAGGTATTGATGCTAAGAAACAATTAGATGTTAAAACCTATTTAGAAAGTGGAATATTAGAAGAGAAACTAATCGAGCGTGAAGTACAAAATGGCGATTTAGTAGTAATTGAACCAGGTACTGTTCATGCCCTACAAGCAGGTTCATTAGTATTAGAAGTTCAAGAATCATCTGATATAACATATCGCTTATATGACTATGGAAGTAATAGACCATTACATATTGAAGATTCTTTGAATGTAATTAAGTATAATGACAATAGAAATCCAATTTATCCATTTCAAACATCAGATATATTTGATTCAAAATACTTTAGTATAGAAAAAGTATTTACTGAAGGGGAAAACGAAGTAGTAAATGATGGATTTGTACTATCATATTGTATTGATGGTGAATTAGATATGAATGGTTACAAAATAAAAAAAGGTGATACATTCATTGTATGTTCAGATGAAAAAGTAATTAAGATTAAAGGTCATGGTAGAGGTTTATTAATAAGACCTAAACAAAAGGAAGAAGGTAGAGCCAAAGTGAGAAAAGTAGCATTAATAACAGGTATAGTAACACAAGATGGTTCTTACCTTACAGAATTCTTATTAAATAAAAATTATGAAGTACATGGCTTAATAACTTCAAAATCTCAACTAAAGAGTACTAAGATTAAGCACTTAGTTGATAACGAAAACATAATGAATAAATCATTATTTTTCCATCTTGGTGATTTAACAGATACATCAAGCTTAAATAGATTAATTGAAAATGTTAGACCTGATGAAATCTATAATCTAGCATCACAATCTCATGTTGATGTTTCATTTGAATTACCTGAATATACTGCACAAGTTAACTCACTTGGCACATTAAGATTATTAGATGCCATCAAACAATCAGATTTAAAAACTAAATTATTTAATGAGTCAACTTCACAGCTATATGGTGGAAACTCTAATGATTGTATGCAAAATGAAGAAACTCCATTTAATCCATTAAACCCTTATGCTACATCAAAACTATATTCTCATTTTATAGTAAAAAACTATAGAGATAATTATGGATTATTCGCAGTAAACGGAATTATGTTTAATCATACATCTACAAGAGATGATGAAGACTTTATTATTAGAAAAGTTACTAAAGCAGTAGCTAATATAGCTTTAAATAAACAATCAAAGCTTATAGTTGGTAATTTAGATTCATCAAGAGACTGGGGATTCTCTAATGACTTTGTTGAAGGAATGTGGTTATCACTTCAACAAGATAAAGCCGATGACTATGTTTTCGCAACAGGTGAAAGTCATACAGTTAGAGAATTGATAGAAGCCGCATTTAAGGTAATAGGTATTAGAATCACTTGGCAGGGTGAAGGAATTGATACAAAAGGTATCAATGATGTTACTGGTAATGTATTAGTTGAGATTGATCCTAACTTATATCGTGTAAACGATAATAAATTCTTAAAAGGTGATTCAACTAAGGCTAAGACAACACTTGGTTGGGAACCAAAACATAAATTTGAAGATATAGTAGAAAAAATGGTCAGAACTGAAATATCAGGAAAATAATATATAGTTAAGGAACCTAGGTTCCTTTTCTAATTTTTAGGAAGGAAGCACATATGGATATTACTGAATTATTAAAATTATATGTTAATAAATTTAATACTGATTATGTGTTTCTTGAAGAAGAACTATCATTAATAATAGAACAATCTCTTCAAACATTGCTTTATCCTGTAACACAAAACAAGCAGTACAAGAAATTCTATGTAAGTTGGGTGTTAAAACAAGAACAATTCTTTAATATTCAGGAAGAACTAACGAATATATTCAATGCAAATAATATAAATCATATATATTTCAAAGGTTCTGTTTTAGCTGGTTTATATGATGACCCTAGTGTAAGAACACGTGGTGATATAGATTTATATGTAAATCCTAATGATTTAGATAAAACTAAAACCTTATTAATAGAAAACGGATTTATCTTAGAACCAAATGACTGTATGCATCATTTAGGATTTAAAAAGAATGATATAGAGGTTGAAGTTCATTTTAATATGTTTGATTCTGCTGTAGATAAAACATGGCTTAAAATGTTTAGTAATCCATTTAGCTTAGCTAATAAAGTTAATAATTGTAAATATGAATTTACTCCAACATATCATTTAATATATTGTATTATGCATTTTGCAGATCATCTAAGACAAGGAGCTGGACTTAGATATTTGCTAGACTTCATTTATATGTATAAGAAGACAAATATTGATGTTGATTTATTACATAATCTATTAAAAGAATGTAATCTATCAAGATTATATTCAAATATCATTAATGCTATAAGACAAATATTCGATTTAGATTTTGATAAATCTATAAAAAAAGAAGATGTAACATTCTTTATTGATTATATGAAATTATATGGAATTCATGGTAATTCTCATAATGAAACAACAATGAATGCTTCTCGTCACAAACATAAATTTAGATATGTATTATCTAGAATATTTATTATAGATAAGAACTATAGATTAATGAGATTCCCTCATATGGGAAAGCATTGGTATTTATATCCAATATGCTTAATATGTCATTGGTTTTATTTAATAACTCATAAGATTGGTGCGTTCTTTAGACTGCTATTTGGCAAAAATAAAAATAAAAAAATCTATAAACAGCTTGGTATCTAATAATGGAAAATATATTAAATTTAAAAACATATAATAAGTATATAAATTTAATAAACGAAGGATTATTATTAATCCCTGATCAAGTATTATCAGATGATATTAAAGACGTAGAAAATGCATATCGTGATAAGCCATATATGCGTAAAAATGAAACACATGAAGTCATGTTAAAAGCTGGTAAAAAGGTTAGAATAACATCTAGAGGATCTTTACGTGATATAGAAATTGATGGTGTAACATATGACCGTATAGAACAAGCTGCTTGCTCCATATATGATCCATATGATGAATATTATGATATCTATCATGAAATAAGAAATGATTTATTATCATTTTCATTCATACCAATTATCGACCCTAAATATGATGATATCAGATATACAATATCAAAATATTCAAAAGGCTTACGTAAATACTTTGACCCTCATAAAGTAATTAAAGCAGTCTATTCACTAGACAATATATTATTCTATGTTAAAGATGATAAAGACATCTTACGTAAATATTATTTTAGAATTGGCTCTTTCAATATGAATGACCTAATGGGTAATATCTGTTATGGAATATCACAAAGAAGAGATATGAATTCAGAATTCTATCTTGCATTCTTTATTCATGAGCCTGACCTACCATTCACAGTTGGTGGTTCTAAAGCTGATTTCTATTTATTAAAAGATATTTTAAATAAAGTATCATTTAAAGGAACAACACCACTTAAATATATGGTATTTAGAGATTTATCTAATAATAATTACAAATCTATTAAGGCTAAAGAAAAAGTAGTATTCAATTATGCAATGATGCTATCAAATAAGACAAAAGAATCTTTATGCAAAATGCTAAATATATCAGAAGATAAATTTAATGATATGATGGATAATGAAATAACTGAAACTACAAATGATAATAATAAACCCGTAACAAGACCATTAATAACTAAATTCTTGAATATAACAGAAAATATATTTGAATTAAAATATTATGAAACACTAAATCTAATCTGGAAGGTAAAATACGATGACATCCCAGATGAGATATAATACAAAACTACAAATATTCTTAACTCAATTTCTAATTTATATATTAGAAGAAAAAGAAGTAACCTATGAATCATTTAAAGAATTAATGGATATTTCTAAATCTGAATTCTCTGATTTTATAAAAGAATTCTTTGCTATGGTAGATGATTTAAGATTAAGATATAGAATAGTAAAAGAACAAATATTAAATCCAGATAATACAGGTTTAAAACCAACTAACATATATCATCTAAATGATTTAGATATGGATAATTATTTTGAATATGAACATTTAAATGAAATTCAATTAATAAAATATTCTATGACTATCGTTTATCTAATGTTACGAAATAAACAATATGTTACAACTAATTATCTAATAACAATATTTCCAAACTTTAATAAAAAAACAATGTTTACAATGGTATCAAAATTAAAAGAAATAATACCAGGAGAAATAAATAAAAATCAATTATTATCCTATGTAATTGATTTGGATTAAAATTAATTAGAAAGGTAAATCGAAATGTGCAAATGTATTTTATGTAATAATAAATTTGATGAATTAACAGAAGAACACATAATTCCATATGCTCTAGGCAATGATACTTTAAAAGCTAATATTTTATGTAAAGATTGTAATTCTGATTTAGGATCTTTTGTTGATTGCTCATTGATTGATAATATTGCAATTCAAATTAAAAGAATGGATTTAAAAATATCTGGTAGAGGAAAGGTACCTAACCCATTTAAACAAGGTGTAGATGCGAAAGGTAATAAGTATATTGTCAACAATGATTTTAAACCAACTATAATTAATTCCATTACAAAGGATGGCAACAGATTTAGAGCCCATGCTTCTAATAAGGAAGAGTTAAAGAAAATTGTTAGAAAAAGTTTAACTAGGGATGGCTATTATTCTGAAAAAATTAATAATGTTATGGATATGATTGACAAAATTGAAGCTAATAAATTTAAGCCGGAATTAATATATGATATTGAAATTAATTTAAATGATTATTGTTTAGCTATTTTAAAAATTGCTTATGAATATGCATATTTAAGGCTTGGAGATTCATATTTAAATGACACAAGAGCTAATGAAATAAAGGATATAATAAGAGCTAAAATAGACAATAAAATCACTGCAAATCATTATAAAAATATGTTTGTTAATCAAATAAATGAGGAATTCTCAGGAATAATAGCAGCAAATAATCTTAAAGATATTTGTCATTTTATAATGCTTATGCCAACAGCTAATAATTGCATTGGTTGTCTAATTAGTTTGTTTGGTGATATTAATTTATCTTATATTGTTTTAGTATCTAGAGATCAAAATAAATATACAATACCTGACCCTGATTTAATTTTAATAAAATCCGAGTGAGGGATAGAGGCAAGTACTTTAGTTTATCTGAAGCCGAAAGCCCGTTAGCTTGCTACACTCCGAAAAGAAAAAGCACTAATCAGTGCTCCTAAAATTAATATTGCATAATTTGCAATTATTTACTATAATATAAATAGAAGGAAGCCTAATCAACAGGCTACTCCTGTAGATTTGAAACACAAATAAACAAGAGAAAGACACCGTTGCCGCGGTGTTTTTACTTTCTCTTGAGGTAACATTACTTTCTCTTTGAGATAATAATGCCAACAAATTCAATTACTGCAGTAATAAGAGTTATTATCGCAATAGCTAAATCATAGCTCATTTGAAAGCCCTCCATAACACAAGAGGTTGTGGAGAGCTCATACTAATACTAGCATAAGGACCACCTCCTTCAAGTGAAACTCGGAGTAGCACCGTCAATAGACTTCCCATAAATATTATACTATAAATACCAATATTAATAAACCAAAATCTAGGCATTATCATAAAAAAATAATGCCATTTTTTTATTAATTACGCACATAAAATAACCCATACCTACACCACTAAATTGGACTATCCCAACAAAGTCCAAAAACCTTACATTACCCTACTTGAAAACCCAAAAATAACAACTATAATGAAATTGTAAATAACATAGAGGTGATAAAAAATTAAACTAACAACAGCTAAAAAATTAATACTAAACATATTAAAAACAAAAACACTCCCTAAGGATATAGAAACAATCCCACTAGGAAGTGCATTCAACCAATCAGCAAACTATCAATCCGCCCTAGCTAATACAAACGGTGGTTTATTAATATATGGAATAGATAAAAATCTAAACCTTAAAAAAATATATAACTTCGAAAGATTCTTAAACAAATTAAAAGAAGATCAAGAATTCCTAAATAATAGAATAGAAATAACATATACCCTAATTAAATATGAAAACTATGACATCATAATCCAAGAAATCCCAAAAGCTCCATTTGAACTACAACCAATAAAAAAAGAATATAAAAATGATACAGATACCTACTACATAAAAGACCATAAACTAACAGTAATACCTTTATACATGCTACTGGCTATAAGAAGCATAAACCATGTAAACCAACTAGTAAGCTCAAACGATCTATATAAAACAAAATATGATGATATGGATCTAAAAACAGAATTCATAGAAAAATATAAAAAAGCATATACAACTAAATATGAATTATTAGATACAGATATAATAAGAGCATTATTCCCAGGATATAACTCATCAATATATTACATAGTATTATTCTCATATCTAGCACAACATTTTTATCCTTATTTATATATAAATATATCAGATAGAAGAAAAGACATAAAAGACTATAAGATAACAGGATCCTTACCTCATATGTTAAAAATGTCTATGCTAACGATAAAGAAACTACTAAAAGGAAACCTTGCTCTTGATAAGAAAGGTAACATAATAACTAAAACTACATATATCTATGAAATAGTATATGAGCTTCTTTATAACGCACTAATTCATAGAGAGTATTCATTTAGCTATCAAGGAGAACCTATTAATATATATTTATATAATAATAAGATCACAATAACTAATCCTGGTTATTATTTTTCAGACAACCCAAATTATCTATACTCTAAATTTAAATATTCAAGAAACCAATCCCTAAAAATAGCTATGGATGTTCTTTACCCTACCCATAAACATGGATTCAAATACATCAGAAGATTATCCAAAATCTATAATGTAAAAGAACCACAACTATATAATATGGATGGTACTTTCATCACGACTATTTTTAGCATGCAAGAAGAATCTATCTATAAAGAACCATATACATTAGATGAAATTGCAAAGTATTGTATGGAACCCAAAACTAAGCTTGAACTCTATAATCATTTTTTTGATCCTGCCAAAAATGATTATGGCTATTTTTATGCTAAGTTTATTGAACCTCTAATCGACAAAGGAATGTTAGAGTTTCTTTACCCTGACAAGCCCAAATCAAAATATCAAAAAATCAAAACATCTGAAAAAGGAATCGAGATGCTATTTGAGCATTAACTTTTACTATGCCTAAACCACAAGTAGAAGCTAATGCTTTTTTGTTTGCGCTAAAATTATTTACTACAAATCGGCACCCAACTATAGTAATGGCATAGAAGTTGAAGTAGTAACAAAAACTAAACCCGCCGGCAGATTTATCTGCACCAGCCTTAAAGGCTATAGATCAATCCATCCTAAGTGATGGATTTTTTTGTGATTAGTAGAAATGATAACTAAAAATGTGTATAATCTATATGGACAATATGTTTACAATTAACTCGAATAATTTTCATGGCCTTTGATTTTTAAGATCAGAAATTAGGGCAAAAAAAGGATGTTCGTGTGGATGGTCTAGAAAAGTACCCAAACTACCAGGTTTTAAGCCATATTTAAAAGTAAAACAAAAATATTCAAAAAATGGCTTAAAATAAGGGAAAATTATTGATGAAGTTGGGCAAAAATGTTTAAGAGGGTCCAAGTTTCACACGAACAGAATTATATAATAAGCTTGGTATATAAGTTTTATGGAGATGCTATGAAAGAAATACTAAGTTACGATAAATTAAAAGAATTATTTGAAGAAGCTAATGAACGATTCTTAGAAAATAATAAAGTATTGATTGAACGTAATTTATCTGAAAGATGTTTATGTGCTAATTTAGGATATGAATTAAGAGATGTATTTAAAGAATATAACAGTGTATATGTTGATGTAGAATATAATAGATATGGATTTGAGGTTAAAGAGATACCTCCAGTTTTACATAATGA
Organism: Acholeplasmatales bacterium; assembly: GCA_017449215.1. Taxonomy (GTDB): domain Bacteria; phylum Bacillota_I; class Bacilli_A; order Acholeplasmatales; family Anaeroplasmataceae; genus Anaeroplasma. Next base: position 9,727 of record JAFSJY010000078.1, read on the forward strand.
TTCAAGAAAAATAATATGTGATTTGATAATTCATGATAGAGGTAGTAACAATTATTTAGCTCTTGAAATGAAAAAGATTCCTACAGACGATAGAAAAATAAAAAAAGATAAAAATAGACTAGTCTTTTTGACTAAAGATGAGAATTTTCAATATGTAATTGGTATTTTTTATGAAATAATAATTAGTGTAAGTGATTATAAGGTTAATATCAGTTACTATAAGGACGGATGCTTTGTTGAATCAAGTTCATATCTATATCAATTTGATTGATTACCATAATAAATTACATATTGAATTATAATTATTAGGGTTGTCTAAATTATCAATTATCCAATTAATGAATAATTCGATGATTATCTGAAGAAGATATTGGATATTTTATTGACAATATGATAAAATTAAACATATACTTGGCAAAAAATATAAAGCTAATTAACAGTTTTAATATATAACAATAATAAATGATAAATAAATAATTGTTAAGAAAGGAATGAGACAATTATATGTGGAATGACAATGCTTCACTGATAGATTTACTGTTTTATGATCCATATGCAAATGTTGTACTTGACATTATTAAAGAAACAAAGAACAATCCAATTACTATTGGCCTTTTTGGAAGTTGGGGAGCTGGTAAGTCATCAATGTTAAATTTTGTTAATAATAAGATAAAGAGTACCGATGAAAATGCCAAAATCTGTTGCATTAAAATTGATGCATGGCTTTTGGAAGGATATAGTGATGCTAAACTTGGTGTTGTTGAATCAGTTCTTGAAGCTATTAAAGAAAACCAAACTTTTTTTCAAGGCTTAAAAGATAACATTTTTAATATTATAAAAAAAGTCAATTGGCTTAAAGTAGCAAAAATTGTTGGCAAAACTGGTATATCAATTGGGGTATCTGCCTTGTCGGGAAACCCGATTCCGGCTCTAACATCGATTGCTTCTACTGCTTTAACTGAGATTGGAGAAAATTCAGATGAATTATTAAAAGAACGCGATAACAATTATCAAACTATTGAGAAAAACGTTCGTGAAATTAGGGAAGATTTTGAGAAACTATTAAAGAGTTCTCCAATAGAAAACTTAGTTGTGATGGTTGATGATTTGGATAGATGTTCACCTGATGTCATAATAGAAGTTCTTGAGGCTATCAAACTGTTTTTATCTGTTAGTAAAACAACCTTTATTTTTGCTGTTGATGAAGCGATAATCCGTTATTCAATTAACCGTAAATATGCTGGAGATGATAAATACTCAAATGATAGTGTTGCTAAAAATTGGTTTGAAACAGCCGATAATGATTATGACAAATTAATGTTAAGAAAAATCGTAAATATGCTAGAAGATTTTACAACAGGTTCAAAGGCAAGACTTTGGAATGGTGCAACTACATTAAAATTAGATAA
>JAFSJY010000079.1 GCA_017449215.1 Acholeplasmatales bacterium
ATTTTAATTCAAATCTTTTAAAATAATACATAGGCTTTTATTAGAAGTCTTTGGGGTAAGGGGAACTACGCTTTAATTCCTCTTTTTTTCATTTAATTAATTCTTTAAATTTAGTCTTGACTTCTAATAGTTAGTCTCCTAGAAAATAAAATCCACCCCTAAGGGTGGTAATTTTACTTAGAAACGATTAATGACTTAGAAGTCATATCTGCAGGAATTTCAATTCCTAATAATTCTAATAATGTTGGAGTGATATCAGATAAAATACCATCTCTAATCTTAATATTCTTATCAGTAATTACAACTGGCACTGGGTTAGTAGTATGAGCTGTATATACATTACCATTTTCATCAGCCATCTTTTCAGCATTACCATGGTCAGCTGTGATAATAGCAACACCACCAACCTTATCTAATGCGTTGATAACCTTACCGATGCAATCATCTACTGCCTCTACTGCCTTTACAGCTGCCTCAATAACACCTGTATGACCAACCATATCGCAGTTTGCGAAATTTAAGATAATAGTGTCATACTTTTCTGCCTCAATAGCGGCAACAACCTTATCACAAACCTCATATGCACTCATTTCAGGCTTTAGGTCATATGTAGCTACCTTTGGAGAATTTACTAATATTCTATCAGCGCCCTTGATATCTCTATCAGCACCACCATCAAAGAAGAAAGTTACATGGGCATACTTTTCAGTTTCTGCAATTCTTAATTGAGTCATGCCATTAGCAGAAATAACATCACCATATAAGTTATCAAATGATTGTAAGCCAAATGCTAATTCACCCTTAACCTGATCAGCATACTTCATCATTGAAACAAAGAATGTTGACTTAGGACCCTTAGATGTATTTAGCTTATAAGGCTTTTCTGGATTATAAACAATTCCATCTGGATTAGAGAAAGCTGTTGCGATTTGAATAGCTCTATCTGGTCTAAAGTTTGCAAATACGATAGAATCTCCTTCTTCAATCATACCATTCTTATCAGATACGAATGGAACAACGAATTCGTCAGTTTTGCCTCTATCATATGATGTTTGCATACCAACAAGTGGATCAGCGAAATATTCTGCATCACCTAAAGTCATTGCATCATAAGCAACCTGGATACGATCAAAGTTCTTATCTCTATCCATACCATAGTATCTACCACCAACTGTAGCTACCTTAACGTTACCTTCCTTAATAATCTTTTCAAGGAATCCCTTACCAGAAGTTGGGGCAGTATCTCTACCATCCATAAATGCATGGTAATATACGTTCTCAATTCCATTTTCGTGTGCCATCTTAGCGATTGCTATAATATGGCTTGTATGACAGTGAATACCACCATCAGAGCATAAACCAAAAATATGGAATTTCTTATTGTTATCCTTTGCATTCTTAATAGCATTTAGGATAGCTTCATTCTTATTAAATTCACCTGTCTTAATTGAATAGTTAATTCTAGATAATGATTGTCTAACAACACGGCCGGCACCTAAATTCATATGTCCAACCTCTGAATTACCCATTTGTCCTTCAGGTAAACCTACTGCATCTCCAGATGCATTTAAAGTCTTCATATCATATTCTTTAAAAATACGGTCTAGATTAGGCTTCTTAGCTAAGCTAACTGCATTTGTATTAGATGCAGGTGCTAATCCATAACCATCCATAATGATTAACATAACTGGTCTTTTCTTCATAATTAATTACCTCACCTTTTGAATTATAATACATTTTCAATGTTTCTACCATAATTATTTAATAATTATCTTAATTAAAGCATTTTCAAACCACTAAAAATTTAACAACTTAAAGATATGAAAATTTTACATCATCAAGCTGTTAAAAAAGCTAGCAAACAAGTGCTAGCTAAATCTTTTTGATAGGTTTCCATAATCCTTTCTCTTTGATCTAACATAGCTTTCCGCTGCTAAATTATAATTAATGAAAGCAATTATAATTACAGGAAGCGAAATAGCTAAGCTGATTAGCTTCCATGGTAATAGGAATAATAATACAATTATCGCAACTGTTACCACTAAGATTAATAAATAAGAAAGTATTAAAGAAAATAATGTTTTTGCATTAACAACATCTCTATATTTCATATCCTCATCCTTATGGATAATATAAGCCTCAGATATAGAAATAAATCCATACAATAATGCTGTTAGGAATGTAGTTATAAATACACTATGTATCCATAAACCTAATAAACCAGTAATAAACGCTACTAGTGTTGCTGTAATAATGAAGTCAATAATAATATTTAAGATCATCTTCCAGAAGCTTCTTGGACATAGCTTCTTTCTTAATATAGATGCCGTAATAAAATATGATAGTATTAATCCAGCAATAATAGCCAATGTAAATACACCAAGACCACCAGAAATATTATTAGCAGTTTCCTTAACATTACCAGTTAGGGCAGCTGTATAAATACCAGCATTAGCATTCTCTAAATATGTATTGATAGTTTGACCAAGCCATCCCTCATCAAACATCATTTTTAATGTTTTAAATGGTGTTGTCCATGGTAAAGCCTTAGCCTCATCAAAAACATAATTAATTAATCCATTAATATCATATGATAATGTTCCAAGCTCAGATGATAATGATGTTGTTAATTCATCCATTTGAGATTGAATAAAGAAATAAAAATAGATAACTGCAGGTACTAAGCAGATTGCCATAACAATTAATGGAACAAAGAAATATTTAAGCGATAAGAAAAAAGCCTTTAAAGTAAATTTTATCATACTCTTCTCCTATTCAATATGATTAATTATTGACTCACCTGATGCGTCAATCTTTGCCTTACAATTACCCTTATATGATAATGAGCTATCGCCATTAATATATGCCTTTAGCTCTTCACTTACATAAATAGATAAAGATGAAGCACCCATAATATTAGCCTCAGTATATGTTGTAAGTAATGCAATACAATTTAGCTTAGATCTACCTGATACCTCTATTTTAGTATTAGTTGTACTACCATCTATCGTACCATTTACGGTTCCAGATGATTCAAACTTGAAATCATCAGATACAATCTTAGATGTAATATTTGATGCATTTTCTAATAAAGCAACACATTTTTTAGCAACTAGCATTGAAGCTAAAAGGCTTGAGGAATCAATTAATGTTAAATTTGTTCCATCAGTAATTACATTACCTAATACTAGCTGAGCAGATTCCTTTAAAGAAACATTTAACTTAGTTGCCTTAAGATTAGGGCAAGATAAATATGACATTCCAGATAATTCGAATGATATATTTTCAGCCTCCATCTTAGAAACCATACTACCTCTTACATCATCTAATGTAACCTTTTCAAATGAAAAACCATAAATCTTAATTGCTAATAAATCAGTAACATATTTTTCATAAAAATTACCAGTAATCGATAATTTATTATCCTTACATCTTACGTGAATTGAATCAATAATTTCCTGTTGACCCTCAATTAAAATCCTATGCTCTCCTTCTTTTTCAGCATCGAAAATATAAAGATGTGAATAGATTTCTGTATTATTGTTTTCTAGATAAATATGGTTAATTGTTAATTCAGTAGCATCTTCAACATTATATTCATATGTAACCTTTTCTCCATCACCAACAATTGTTTTTTCCATAAGCCAGCATGCACTTAGGACAAAAACAAATAATATTGCGATGATGAATGATAATGTCTTTTTCATTATTTTTCCACCTTTAATAATTTCTCACAAGTTTGCATAATCTCTTTATCTTTTCTTTGAGTTTTAACAACCTGATAACCAAGCTTAGTATATAGATTTACGGAATATGTATTTGTATTTCTTGTTAATAATCTAATACTTGTAAAGCCCTGCTTTTCAACATAATCTAAAATTTGCTGAGCATATCCATGACGGCGATATAATGGATGTACCATTACTCTTTGAATAAGGCAATAATTATCATGATCCTTAAATATCTCCTCTTGAGCATCAGGATGCTTAGGATACATTACTAAAAAGGCAACAACCTTACCTTCTTCATTTTCATATACTACAGCTCCATTAGATTTTAAATCATCTAAAATGATTCTTTGATTAGGATAATCGTCGTTCCAAATATTTAATTTTCTTTTTTTCATATCTAGCTTACATAAATTTAGCATTTCCATAATGTCATCTAAATCATCTAAACGACCTATTCTAACCAACAAAATCACTTCCTACCCTAAAGATAATTATATCTTTAATTTTTAATATTATCAATGAAATCTCAAAAAGACCACACTTGTGGTCCATTTTTACATACTTCTATATTCTAAGAATAATTTCTTAGCTTCCTCATTATCGCACTTTCTATTTAAGAAAATACAATCAGCATAATATGCTTGATAGAATAGCATAGCTTCTCCATTACAAATCTTTTTGCCATTTATTTCAGCAAGCCTTAAAAACTCACTCTTTTCAGGAACATATATTAAATCTACAGCGGCATTACATAGCTTTAATAAATCCTCTCCTACAGGAGACTTACCAACACTCTTATGCATACCAACACCAGTACAATTTATAATAATGTCATATGGCTTATTTTCGATATTAGCTAATGCAGTAAAATGAGGGAATTCATCATGTAATTCCTTTAATCCATCCTGATTTAAATCAAAGGCAGATACTGTAGCACCACTTGTAACTAGCTTCTTTATTACAGTTCTTCCCACACCACCAGTACCTAAAACTAATACAGTCTTATCCTTAGCATAGATTCCAGCATTTTCAATCATTAGCATAAAGCCTACACCATCAGTGTTATAGCCAAATTTAGTTCTACAATCAATTGTGTTAATTGATTTAAAGATTTTACCATCATCCTTTAATTCATCTAAATAAGGAATAACATCTAGCTTATATGGAATAGTAACATTTAATGTATCATATTCCTTTAAAACCTTAGGGAATTCATTTTCAAAATTCTCTACAGGAATAGATACCTTATCATACTTAATTTCTACTCCAAGCTTATTCATAATAAAGGTATGCATCTTAGGAGATAAAGATTCAGATACATCATTTCCAATTACAGCCATTTTTAACATAATAAATACACCTCAAATAAAATTTGATTTAATTATAAATTAAAATGTATTATTTTAAAACTATTTTTTGTCAAATTCGCCATATTCACATCCAACATGGCTTACTTCTATCTCATCTATTAATTCTATTTTCTTTCCATACTTAGAATATAGCTTTATATTTCCATAACCATTTCCACCATTATAAAGATTATTATGAAGCTTAAGTCCGTATGGATCCTCATAGTTTACTAGTAGCATATCGCTCTTTTTACATTCAATATGAGTTTCCATAATTGAATGTCTATCACTTTGCTTAATATCCCATACTACTAAATCATCTAATATCTTACAATCAAAATATGTTTTTGATGGGTGCCAAAATTTAGAGAAATTATATTGATATTCCTTTCCCTCGTAATAGAATGCTCCTAATAGCTTAGCATTAAATGGAATACCAAATGCCTTTGGTCTTCCACCACCAATATCAAATACAGAATTATTTAATTTTCTATTTTTTAATTTACTATATAAGCAATTAGAAGATAACCATATCCAAGGAGATGTAAAATTAGAACCCCAATTTTTATCTGCATATCCATATGAGTAATCCTTTTTTACAACATACTTTCTACCATTATATATAATTTCACCCTCATATTTAGATTTCATTCCTTCTGCGTGCCAATACATTTCAAAGGCATGAATATTTCTAAATAAGGAGCTTGTTCCATAGCCTACATTAAATGCTATATTCTTTTCTATTTTTAAATTAAATGACATAGAGCCATTATCACACATATATTCAGGATGACTTTCCGCATCATCAACTACTACATTTCCCTTTAATGTTTCCTCATCCAAATAAAAATCACCACACTCAATCTTAATAGGTGAATCATTTATTTTAACATCCTTAATTGGGAAGAATTTATGTAATTGAGAATGATCACTTCCCCAAGCTCCACATTTAACCATGAAATATGATGGAATATCACCAAGTCTTCCATACTTAACCTCATCCTTAGATACCTTAGGATTAGTTAAATAGAATTCAATAAAGAATGCTTTTTCTTCATTTGTTTTTACATCAATACCAGTGAATGAATGCCACCACCAGTCATATCCTCTTTTAGCGAATTTTCCCTTTAGCATATAGCCATTCTTCTTTTTATTATGCTTATTAAACATACGTATCACCCAATAAAATTATAGTGCCATTTATTAAAATTAAAAACAACAACTATATATAAATTTATAGAATAAATGATATAATTATTATTGGTGATGGATATGATATTAAAATACGATGAGGCATTAGAAAAGGCAGAAAACAAGGAATGGTTTAAATCATTCTATAAAAAGGATGATGTTTCTGATGATGAGACTGTTGATGAAATCAATGAGCTTGTTACTAAATTAGGTGGAAATCAAATATTAACTGATTATTTTGAAATCAAGGACGATATGATTTTACTTAAGATGTATGAGGATGATTTATTTGATTATTTATATGATTTAGAGGATCAAAAGGCGTAGAAAAAACACCCGCAGGTGTTTTTTTATTTTACTAGAATAATTACTTAATAATACATAATCTACAACAGCAGAAAAGCATGATAATAATATTTTAATAAATTTATTTTTCGTCCTTACCACTTCTTTCATTAACTAATACCTCTTCAGCGATATATGCCCAAGAATTATTATTAGATATCTTTTTAGCTGGTACTCCACCCCAGGTAGTTCCATCCTCCTCTATGTTTTTAGCAACGACTGCGTTCGCGCCAATTGCGACATTAGATGCTATTTTTACAGGTCCTATAACCTTAGAGCCCGCGCCTAAATAGACATTATCACCTAAAATTGGAAGTCCATCCTTTCCTGCGGCCCCACCAACAGTTACACCAGATTGAATTCTTAAATTCTTTCCAATTTGTGATTTAGAATTAACATAAATTGTTCCTAAATGGGCAATAGATAATCCAGGACCACAAACATTAATAGGAATACTGGTTGTATAGGTATAAGTCATCTTTCTATGCTTCTTTTTATAATGCCTTAGCATTATTTTATCTAATAAGGATTTTTTCTCCTTATTATTATAATATTCTGTTTTTCTTAATACTATTTCATATATCCAAACAATATCGTATTTTTTAGGCTTCTTTCCTGCCTTTTTTAGATTAAGCCTATCCTGTTCTAGATAATACTTTAAATCTTCCTTAGTTTTTATCATATTAATCACCGTCTTTTTATAATTCTTTTATACCATATATATTAATAATATAAAATAATGTGTTATAGTTTTTTCCTATCTAAGATAATAAAAATTAATTATCCTATTTTTCCTAGTATTATATATGAAATATGTGATATACTAATGATAGTTTTTTATAAAGGAGAGATATTTATGGATAACTATAAAATTAATACAAAATGTGTCCAAGCAGGATATAGACCAGGAAATGGTGAACCAAGACAGGTTCCAATTATTCAATCAACAACTTTTAAATATAATACAAGTGAAGATATGGGTAAGCTATTTGATTTAGAGGCTTCTGGTTATTTCTACACTAGACTTCAAAATCCAACAAATGATTATGTAGCTGCGAAGATTGCCGCTTTAGAGGGTGGTACTGCCGCTATGCTTACATCATCAGGACAGGCTGCTAACTTCTTCGCATTATTCAATATTTGTGAATGTGGCTCTCACATTGTATGCTCATCATCAATCTATGGTGGTACATTCAATCTAATCGCAGTAACAATGGCTAAGATGGGAATTACTACAACATTCATATCTCCAGACTGTACTGAAGAGGAATTAAATGCTGCATTTAAGGAAAACACAAAGGCTGTATTTGGTGAGACAATCGCTAACCCAGCATTAACAGTTTTAGATATTGAAAAGTTCGCTAAGGCCGCACATGCTCATGGAGTACCACTAATTATTGATAATACATTCCCAACACCAGTAAATTGTAGACCTATCGAATGGGGTGCTGATATTGTAACTCATTCTACTACTAAGTATATGGATGGCCATGGTGCCGCTGTTGGTGGTGTAATTGTTGATTCAGGTAAATTTGACTGGATGGCACATAAGGATAAATTCCCAGGACTTTGTACACCAGATGATTCATATCACGGAATTACATACGCTGAAAAGTTTGGTAAGGAGGGTGCCTTCATTACAAAGGCTACTGCTCAATTAATGAGAGACTTTGGTTCTATCCAATCTCCACAAAACGCATTCCTTCTAAACCTAGGCTTAGAATCATTACATGTACGTATGCCAAGACATGTAGAAAATGGTCAAGCAGTTGCTGAGTTCTTGAGCCAAAATCCATTAGTTGAATCAGTAAGCTACCCAACATTAAAGGGTGACAAATATTATGATTTAGCTAAGAAATATTTACCTAATGGTGGATGTGGTGTTGTATCATTCTGCTTAAAGGGTGGTAGAGCTCAAGCTGAAAAGTTCATGAAGGCTTTAAAGCTAATCGCAATTGAAACACACGTAGCTGATGCTAGATCTTGTTGCTTAAACCCAGCTACTTCTACTCATAGACAATTAACAGATAAGCAATTAGAGGATGCTGGTATCCCAGCTGGTTTAATTAGAGTATCTTGTGGTCTTGAGGATAAGGAAGATTTAATCAACGACTTAAAACAAGCATTTGATGCTTTAAAGTAAGATAAAATTATGCATGAGAAATCATGCATTTTTTTATTATTAAAAAAGCTAGAGCCTAAGCTCTAGCCACTAGCATAATCCATGCTTTCCTAAAATATTAAATGAAATATATAATAGTGCTACCATGTTAGTTAATGTCATTGTTACAGTAACTGCTACCTGAACTCCATCATGTATTATTCTATGCTCATGGTAATAAATATCTAATACAACACCATAATTAGTCATTACACCACAAATAGATTTATCATTAGTGTAATAGCCATCTATTTCAGGAGTAACAATTTCATATTTCTTATTATATTTTAGATTATATGTATAAGTATTAATTAATCTATTATTGCTTATATCAATACAGTTAATAATTAAATTATAATAATTTGCTGTATAAGAAATTCTAATTTCAGTATCTCTTGTTAATGTACCAAATACATTATTAATATTAGGAGTATATCCATCAATATTAGGTGTATCAATATTATAATCAGTATTATATTTTAATACCTCAACATAATCCTCAATTAATGAATTACCATCAGAATCTAAATATTTAATAGTTAATGTATAATCATTTTTAGTATAAGTTACAGTATATTCTAAATCCTTATCTAATACACCACTTATATTATCATAATCTGGTGTATAGCCATAAATGATTGGAGAAGGCTCATCGAATGTAGAACCATATTTCATAGACGCATAATATCTATTTGATAATGGATTGCCTTCCTCATCTACATAATTAATAATTACTACATAATCATTTAATGAATAATATACATTGATAGTTGTATCTTCTTCTAGTCTTCCGCTTACATATTCTAAGTATGGTCTATATCCATAGATTTCTGGAGATTTTATATTATAATTTGTTCCATAATCTAATTCTTCACTATATGGATCAGCAACTATATTATTTGACTCATCAATATAATTAATTGTTAATAAGTACTTATTAGCCTTATATACTAAATTAATTTCCTTATTATTCTTAATTACACCACTTATAGATTCAATATCAATTGAATAACCATTAATTGCTGGTACTTCTATATTATAATTATCATTATATTTAAAATCATAATATGAAGATTCTTTTATAGTATTACCAAGCTCATCTAAATAATTAATAGTTAATACATAATCATTTTTAAAATAGATTACATCTATTTCCTTATCACTATCTAATGTACCACTTACTATATTAATATTAGGTGTATGACCTTCAATAGCTGGAGATTCTATTTCATATTCACTATTTTTTAATAATGCTTCATTATAAGAATCATAAACTTTATTACCATCTATATCCTTATAATTAATTACTAGGTTATATTTATTTCTAGTATAGATAACATTAATTTCAGTATCAGCCTCTAATGTGCCACTTACAACTTCTATATTTGGAATATATCCATCAATTATAGGTGATTCTATACTATATTCGCTATTCTTATTTAAGGTCTTATTATATGAATTAGCTAATTCATTACCTTCTTCATCAATATAATTAATTTTTAAATTATATCCATCCTTATAATAAGTAACCCAGAAGCCCTTCATACCAGTATATGTATATTCAATATATTCATAGTCTGGAGTATATCCTTCTATTGTTGGGCTATCAATATGATAAGTAACACCATATTCAGGATCACGCTCACGATAGGTTTCGTAAGCTTCGCTTCCATCCTCATATTGATAATAAATAATAATAAGCTGAACATACCATGCATTTGATGTTACCGAGATTGTGGCAACACTAAAAAATAGTAATAAGCTAAATATAAATATCTTTAATAATTTTTTCATATCACCACACTCCTTCAATTCTATTATATACTGAAAAAAACACATTTTTTAATCTTAATTAAAAATATAGATAAATGGACCTAAAAATAAAAATGGCCGTTATGACCATTTATAATATGTTTTTAATTTCTAGTAGTGATTTTATTTCGTAATTAGGAATAATATTATCACTAATATTATTCCTATTTAAATAGATAGATTTAATACCTGAATTAATAGCTCCTAATATATCTGAATCTATTCTATCACCAATAATTATATATTTATCTTTATCAAAATCATTTAAATCATTAAAGATATAATTAAAGAATTCTATATCAGGCTTATTATAGCCAATATCCTCTGATATATAATTCTTTTCGAAATAATTATTTATATTAGCTATTTCTAATCTTTTTATTTGGACTGATGTCATTCCATTAGATGCTATAAATAATCTATATTTATTCTTTAAATAATTTAGAATATCTAATACATCATCATAAAGCTCTGCTTGATATTTTAATGAATTAATATAATATTCATTAGAATTTATGATATCTCCATCATATTTTAAATATTCATAAATCTTCTTAAATCTATTAAAATGGAATGTTTTTCTATCCATTCTACCTTCCTTAAATTCATTAAAATAATATTCATTAATATCAGAAAACATCTTACATTCTAAATCAGATGGAATATAATTCATATATTTTTTTATGGTATCAATGAATGCCATTTTTTCACCCTTAATAAAATCTATTAAGGTTCCATCTAAATCAAATAAGATATATTTAATCATTGTAATAAGCCATCCACATGCTCAACAATAACCTCATAGTCCTGCTTATTTTCTGTTGTTACTGAGATAGTATAATTATTATCATAATCAAAATTTAATGCATATGCCTTCTTACCAACATATTCCTTTGGACCATTTAGAGGTAGGGCAGGTATTAGCTTTAAATCTCTATCAATACCAAAGCCTACATATTTAACAAGACTTTCCTTAGATGTCCATAATCTATAAAAATCCATTTCCTCCTTTAGGGCTGCCTTTTCCTGATCAGATAATACATAATCAGCTAGCTTTGGATTTCTACTTCTTACCATTTCGATATCAACGCCAATTTCAGAATCAGCTACAGCAAGTACTACATAGCTATTTGAATGAGATAAGCTAAAGAAATAATTATCCTTACATGGCTTACCATAGAAATCATATTTAATACCATCTAAGCCACCAGCATATTTCTTGATTAATAATGAACCCGTAATACTTCTTAAAGTATCCTCTTCCTTAATATACTTTAAAGCCTTATATACTCTTTCTCCTGATATTAGCTCTAATGCCTTATCCTTATATGGAACTATTTCATGATAATCAACAATATAAATTTTAATCATCTCTCACACCTCTTTATATTATTATACTATTAATAATATAAGAAGTTTACATTTATTGGAATATTTTTTTAAGTATGCTATAATTTCATTGTTCGAGGATTAAGCAGTATGAAAAAAAGAAAATTAATGTTTTTCCTTCCTCTTGCTATACTTACACTTACAGGATGTAGTGGAAGTGAAAATATAGATGTTAAAAGTGAGGAAAAGGATTTTTATAACAACACAACTGAATATAAGATTACAGCTAATAAGCTAAATACATATTATATTAATGATTCTAAAATAGAATATGTTGATTTAAAGGAATTTGTACATACATTAGATGGCTTCCTAGATTATAATTCTTACAATTTCTCTAAGGTTCCATTTGATTCAATTTATACAATGTATTATAAAACTGATAGCTATAGATTTAGATTATATTTTGATTATAATTTAGACACTATTTCATTAAATAACTATAATGCATTAGGAAATATAGTATCTACAAATGATACAGATTTCATGGTTGGATTAAAGGAGGATACTTCTTCCTTAGAGGCTACAGGTGGTGGAGAAACAACATGGAATCTAAGCGGCTTATTTGATTTACATTATAGAGATGGTAAGCTATATATTCCATTTATGCTAGCAAATACAATCCTATGCTCAAACAATTATTATAATGTTTATTATAATGGAAAGGCATATAATGGATATTATACAGCATTTGATCCATCATCAAATCAATCTATAGATGCTTTTAGCTTAGATGATAGTGAGCATAGATTAGCTAATTTTAATCTAATTACATTTGTAATGAATAATTTATATGGATTAAAGGATTATAAGAAGGTTAATGATTATTCTACTATCCTAAAGGATTATAAGGATGATATGCTATCAACAGATTTTGATACATATAGTAATGCTTATAAGAAATTCTTTATGGATTATTTAGATGATCCTCATACTACATATCATATTACTAATAAATTTGAAAAGATTACTTATGGAGATTATCCATTTAAGGATGGAAATATTAAAACTCAGGTTACTACTGGTAAAGAGTTAAAAGCTTTAAAGGAATCTAACGAAATAAAGAATTCAATTGATTATTATGAATCTACTGCCATTATTCACTTTGATGAATTTAAAACAGGAACTAACAATCAGGTATTTGATGAAAATAAAAGCGTTAAGGATACCGCTAAGGATTATGATTCATATTATTTCATGCTAGATGCTATGAAAAAGATTGAAGCACATGGTGGAATCAAAAACATAATGCTAGATTTAACTACCTCTCCTGGTGGTAATATCGCAGCTATGTTTAGAGTATTAGGCTTCATTACTAACCAAGATATTACAATAACTCAATTTAATAGAGTTGGTACTTTAGCAGTTACAGAAAAAATGAAGGTTGATACTAATTTAAATGGAAACTTTGATGACGCAGACGCTTATATAGATTATAAGTGGGGCGTATTAACATCTAATTATACATATTCCGCTGCGAACCTATTCGCATCAATCATTAAGAATCAAGCTATATGCAAGATTTATGGAGAAAAAACTGGTGGTGGAATGTGTGCTGTAACTCCTATAGTTTTAGGAGACTCTTCTACTGTTTATATTTCAGGTACATTAGCATTTGTCACTAGAAATGATAATAATACCTTCAAATATTTAGAGGCTGGTGTTGAGGCAGACACAAAGGTAGATAGAAGCAACTTCTATAATTTCGAAGAAATACATAAATTATTTAATTAATATTAAGGGCTTAAGAATTAAAAAATCTTAAGCTTTTTTATTTTATATAAATTAAAGAGGCTATCTTACGATAGCCCCTATTCTAGCTTATTATTCTTTCCTTTTGACCATATTCATATACATAATCTAAACGCTCTCTAATTCTCTTATTTAATACCTTAGTATCAAACTTAAATGCATCTAATACGGCCTTATATAAATCATCAGTATCTAAATCTCCCTGAATCTTTATAATTTCTCTCATAGCACAAGCTAATTCTTCCTTAGATACCTCATAGATATCTCTTCCACCTGCTAATCTAAAATTAGACATATAAGAATTTTGTTCAATAAAGAAGAATTTTTCACCATTTTGATCAATTGTATATAAATACTTCTTAATTAAAGCTTCCTCTAATAAATCAGAAATTGATTTAGTAATAGATTTTAATCCATAATTATCTCTAATTATTTTCTTAATCTTAGATAATGAGACTGGACCTTCTGTTTTAACAATAGAATCTAGATTTATATCTAAATGATTAAATCCCTTTTCCTTATCATACTTAGATTTAATTAATATAGAATCCATATAATCTAATGGCTTTAGATTAATTACCTCTACATTTTCTTTTCTGATATTTGGATTAATTTCTATTTGCTTCTTAACATATGGATCATCTAAAGCCTTAATAATCTTATCAATAACAGCCTTTTTATTCTTAAAATATTCTACTGAATATACATTAATAATCTTCCATTTTAAATTATTTAATACATATTCATTAACATATAATCTATCTCTTAGAGATAAATTATTAAATGCTATAGAATTATCAATTATTACACCAAGTGAATAATTAGGATCATCCTTTTTCTTTAAGGCTAAATCAATCTTTACTGAACCACTACCAATTCCACATTCAGCATCGATTTCATATTCCTTTAAATCTTCCTTAATTAAATCAGCTAATCTTTCCTTATTATTCTCATTAATTACAGAATTAAATGAATTAAATTCTGCATAGCCTAAGAACTTCTTTAATAGCTTAGCACCCTCAGATTGAATTCTTTCATCAGATTCAAAATCAGCAAATTTAATAGTAGATACAATATACATTTCTTCCTTAGATCTAGATACGGCAACATTTAATCTCTTTTCACCATTAGCTCTAACTAAAGGACCATTGATGTAAGGTCTTCCAAGTGCATTCTTTCTAAATCCAATAGAAATAATTATAATATCTCTTTCATCACCCTGAACATTTTCTAAAGACTTAATGAAATAAGGCTCACCAGTTAATTCCTCACTATAAGCTAATTCCTTTCTTAAATCAGGATTAGAGAATAAATAAGTTTGTAATCTATTTTCTAATGTTTCCTCTTGAGTAATATTAAATACAATAATACCTAATGATTTACCATGATTAGCTGGATTAGAATAGATTTCCCTAATCTTATTAATAATAGCATCTGTTTCATCCTTAGAGATATTAGAATTCTTCTTTTCTTCCTTAGTCTTTACATATTCAAAATGAACCTTAAAGTCCTTAGAATCAACTGAAGGGAATGTATATAATGATGAATCATAGAAATTATCATTAGAGAATTTAATTAATGATTCATGATGACTTCTATAATGGAATTTTAATCTATGACGAGGTAAACCTATTGCTAGACATTCATTTAATAATGAATCCGCATCAATAAATTCAACATCATCATCTGAAATAGTAATATCAGTTTGGAAATATGATGAAGGTGGCATTTGGTTAGGGTCACCTGCAACAATTAGACTATTACCTCTTGCTATTGAACCAATAGCCTCATGAGTTGGAATCTGTGATGCCTCATCGAAAATTACAATATCAAACTTAGATACACCCTTCTTAAATTCATCATCAATTGCTAAATATTGAGCTACTGATAATGGAGACATTAAGAATACTGGGAAATAGCTCTTAATTACATCATCAAATTCTCTTAATGTTTCTCTTATAGTAGTACCTCTACCTTGAGATTGAATAGATTTCTTAAGTCTACCAATAGGAGATGAATCCATATATTTAATAGAATCATGAATTAGCTTATTAGAGATTCTAGCAGAAACCTCTTCTATAGCGTAATTATTATAATCATTAATTAGCTTTCTATATTTTTGAATTTCAGAATCAAAAATCTGTGGATTGAAATAATTAATATCATCATCCATAAAATAGATTCTAATATAGCCATCAGCTAAGCTCTTATTATAAATAGCCTCTAACTCATTAATATTAATTCTATTACTACGAATATTATCATTAATAACCTTTAATCCTAATTCATCAAGCTTTTCAGCTATTTCATTAATTTTAGCCATAGTTAATAATAATGAAACATCTAAATCATTACTCATAAAGCTTAAGAATTTATTATATGAATCCATATCAAATGATTCATATTTAATCTTATATTTATTAGTTAAATTCTTTTCAATCTCTGCGAATTTATCTGAATTAGCATTAATTTCATTAATTGAATCAATGATATCCTTATCCTTAGTTTCATTTAACTTAATAAATGTAGATAATGTATCCTCAATACCAAGCTTATTTAGTTCATTAATATAATCAACTAAGTCTAATGTATTATCATATTGATTCTTTATATTTCCAAATTCATCTAATTTATCAATGAATTTAAATCCAATTAAATCATCTAATACTGAAGAATTCAAATCAATATATTTATAATAATCCTGATATTTTAAAATTAAAGTATAATAAGAAACTAAATCCTTACTAATCTTTCCATTAGCTACATTAGCTAATTCCTTCTTACATTTCTTCTTTAAAGAAAGCTTCTTTAGGAATCCCTTAGTATTTTCTAGCTCATTAATTCTATTTCTAGAATCAATATTAATTGAATTATTGAAATTAATATTAGTATTATTCTTCTTTAATTCACTAATGCTATAGGCGATAGAGAATAATTTATTAATTTCTTCCTTATCAAATTCATTAAAGAATTTATGAATATTATCTCTATAAATATCATTATTAATAGATGTATCTATCGCACCTAAAAGATTATAAATGATATCCTGATTTAATTCAGTTGATATACCAACTCTATTAATTATTCTTTCAATAGAATAAATTAAATCATCATATTCCTCTTGGAATTTTCCAAATTCTTCCTTAATCTTATCCTTTTCAAAGAAATTTAATGAAGTAATACCAATATACTTTAGTGGAGTTTCACTAAAGTTAGGAATATCCTTAGATAAAACAATATATTTAGATAATAATTCCTTTATTTCCTTATCCTTATTTGAATCATAATTAATTAAATAATTCATATCTAATTCTAATGGTGATGCAGAATTATATTCTGATTCTAATATAGCATCATATAAGGACATAAAATATCTCTTATTATGAATCTTATTGATAGTAGCCATTAAATCTATTTTCTTAATTTCAAGCTCACTAGCACTATCCTCAAATTCAGTAGGATCTATTGTTCTTCCTAGCTCCATTGATGATTTTAGCTTAGAAAAGAAATCTGCCTTGTTGGCCTTATTAGAATGTAGCTCTAAAGCGAATCTATCTAGCTTTAGCTTCTTTAATCTATCATATACTACATCTAGGGCTGCCTTCTTTTCAGCGACGAATAATACAGTCTTACCATTATAGAATGAATTAATAATCATATTAACAATAGTCTGAGACTTACCAGTTCCTGGAGGACCATCAAGTATAAATGATTTACCATTTCCACAATCTAAAATGGCCTTTAGCTGAGTTGAATCATAAGGAAGTGGAGCGGCAAAATTATTATAATTTTCTAGCTCATCGATAGATAGATTCATATCAACACTTAAATCATCTAGCATATTTCTATTATTGATGATTGAAGCGACAATCTTATTCTTCTTTAATTCATCCTTTCTCTTCTTCATATCAAGCCACATGATATAATGAGAGAATGTTAAATTAGCAATTATAAACATATCTGAATCTAGGATGATTTCAGCGTTATTCATTACCTTAAATGTATGACAGATATCCTGATATCTTTCATTTTCTATAGTGAATAAATTAGAATAATCTAAATCAGGATACTGTTCCTGATAATATTCAAAGAATGTTTGGTTAATCATGAAATCCTCATAATCATAATTAATTGTATATCCACTCTTATTTTTATTCTTTACTACCTTAATAGGTAAAACCATAAATGGAGCTACACCATTTTCATTATTAGCTCTTTTATATTTTAGTAAGCCCATTATTAAATATAATGTAGGCGCACCTGTTTCATCAGTGGCAAGCTTTGACTTAGAAATAATTGATTTTAATGTTTTTTCATCACCAAAGGCAAATACCTTATCCTCAGTTATTTCTAATAGCTCCTTAGGCTTTTTATTAGATTTTAATACTTCCTCTAAATCAATATTTTGATTAGCCTTAATAGGTGATTCTATTTTTAATGTAGAATTATTTTTAATTAATTCACCTAAATCACCATCATATGATAATCTAATTGAATTAGTTACCTTTACATTAAAATTAACAAGTGGATTAGCTTCACTTAAATCTAATAGCTTCTTTTCCCAGAATGTGAATCTATCCTTTTCAATCTTTTTAGTAGATTCAATAAATTTAACATCACTAACAACTGTTTTAGTATTAGCCTCAGCCTTAGCTATTTCTGATTCTAAATCATCATTAAAGATTGATTTAAATAACCCATTTTGTAAATATTTGACATCATATGCATAAAATAAATTATCATAATTATAAATTAAATTATTGGCATGCTTGATATTTTCATCAAATGATAAATTTAAGGAATCCTTACTAGTAACATCTATTAATATTAATTCATTAGTACCTGTTACATAATTATATAAAATATTAGCAGATGCTAGTATTCCATTTTCAAATATATTCTTAGATAATTCCTTCTTTAAGTATAAACCAATAAAGGCTTGAGCCTTAGTCATTATTAAGATAGGATTATATCCTAGTTTTTCTAATAATGAGATATAGAATAATGAAATATCTAATTGATTACCCTTTTTATTTTCTAATAATTCTTGAGTTAATCTAACCTTATTACAATAAATACCATCATTATTTACATATAAAGGCTCTTCAATATATTCTAAATTTAATCCCTTAATAGCTTCATATATTTTATTTTGCTCTTCCATTAAATCATTAATAGAATGCTTATATGGATTAGATAAGAATTCATTATTTTTAATAAATTCATCAATTAACACATGATCCTTATTAATATATTTAATATACATTCTAAAATCATATCTTGCCTCAATTGATGGTGTATTTATTGGTAATAAATGGAAGATATGATGGAATCTTGCATAAGTCTTTTCGTCATCACTTATAGAAATTTCAAGTGATGTTACACTTATTTCATCTAATTTAGATAGCTCATCTAAATCAATATGTAAATAAGGTCTTATGATTGGTTCTTCTGTATTCTTATTTACTAATCCTAGGCTTATATCATTTATTTTTAATAATGGATTAGAAAATTCAAATGTAATTTTTAAATTATCATAATCATTATCTGAATCATTAATAACCTTTAATGATTGAATAAATGATAAAGGACTTTTATTAGAATTATCATCCTTACACATTAAAAAATCTAGATGATAATCTAAATAAGAAAAGGAAGGAAGAATTTTAGATTCTATTCTTATTTCATTAATATCCTTATTAATAATATTAGTTATTTTCTTTAATTTAGATAATTCATAAGGCATTGAATTATCATCGAATTCTGATACCTTTTCTACCTTATAGGTATCATTTAATCCTTCTACCATTACCAGATCATCTACTAGCACATCTAGGTCTGAAAGGTATGGCACAAAATCAGAATTTTGAGTTCTAAGATACGCGATTCTATATTTCATTTTAGTCAGCTCCATTTTTTTCAAACAAGTGTAATTATTATAGCATTATAAATTTTTTTATTATAGGACTTGACACTAACAAATATATAAAAATTTTTATTGAATTTTATGTAAATTATTAAATTAATTTTTTTCTTGAAATATGATTTACCTAATGATATAATTGTGATTGCATGTAGAATGTTGGAGGTGAAAACTCATGGCAAATATTAAACAGCAAATTAAGCGTATCCGTACTAACGAAAAGGCTAGACAATTCAATGCATCATACAAATCTTCACTTAAGACAGCAATGAAAAATGTTTACGCTGCTGTAGAAGCTAAGGACGCTGAAAAGGCTAAGGCTGCATTAAATTTAGCTTATTCTAAGTTAGATAAGGCTCAAGCTAAGGGAATCGTTCATAAGAACTTTGTAGCTAGACATAAGGCTGAATTAGCAAAGGCAGTTAACACATTATAATTTTATAAATAATGTAATAAAAACACACCCTAAGGGTGTTTTTTATTTTATATTGAAAAGAGCTCCCATTTATTGGGAGCTTCTTCTTATGCTTTAAATTTCATTGTTAAAATATTAAAATCTGCTTTTCTTTCATAATTTATGTCAGACGCGAAGCTTTTAATAATAGTTAAGCCAAGTCCACCAATCTTTAAATCATCACTATATTCCTCTATATAGTTTACTTCCTTTTCTAGTGGATTAAATTCAACTCCATTATTACTAAATTGCAATATTAATTCATTATTAACATAATTAATATCAACAGTAATAATTAAATTACCATTACTTTCATATGAAATATAATTATTTAATAATTCATCTATTATTATATTAATCTTAGATAATAATTCTTGATTTAAATATGAATAATAATCATCAAACTTATTTGTTACCTCATCTATTATAGAATAATCAGGATTATTATATTCAAATCTTAATTTAGGAGACTTTAATTCTAATACTAGCATAGTAACATCATCAAAGGCATCAGTGTTATTAGTGAAATTATTTAATTCCTTACTTAATTCCTCTAGCATTTCACTTAATCTATTCTTAGAATTTACCTTTAATGCTTCTATGATTCTATCATATCCAAATTCTTCTCTTTCATCATTAATAGATTCATTTAATCCATCTGTATGAATAAATACTCTATTACCCTTATCTAATTTAATTACATTCTTAATATATTTATAATCCTCTAAGCCACCAAGAATGAAATTAGATTCTACTTCATATCTTTCTACATTATCATTTTTAATGATATAAGGTCTTTCATGACCACAATTGACAATTTCAAATTCTAGCTTTTCAAAATCTAAAATACCAATAAAGGCAGTAATAAATAATCCAGCATCATTATTTTCTAAAAGCTCATTATTAACCTCAAAACATACATCCTCTATATTTTTATTCATAATAAGTTTTGATTTAATTAATTCCTTAGCTCTCATCATGAATAGCGCAGCTGGTACACCCTTACCTGAAACATCAGATACAATTACTGCTAGATGATTATCATCAATATAGAAATAATCGTAGAAGTCACCACCGACCTCCTTAGCTGATTTAATAGATGCCTCTATTAAAACCTTATGATCATTTAATGTCTTCTTAGGTAATGCCTCAAGCTGAATTGTTGAGGCAACACTTAATTCAGCATTAAGCTTTTCTCTTTCAGTGGTTGCTTGTTCAATTTTTTCAGTATAATTAATGATTTCCTCTTCCATTCTTACGAATGATTCAGATAATTCACCAATTTCATCGTTAGATTTAATATTAGGATTAATTATACTAATCTCTTTTCCATCCATGATATTATTAGTGAAATCCTTTGTGCTAGATGTTAATTCTACTATATTTTTAACTATTACGAATCTAGCAATTAATATATAAGAAATAGCTAATATTATTAATACAGCAAGTAATGATACTCCCTCGATTATGGCAAAGAATTGATAATCAGCATTTAATATTGATAAATCATATTCAATAAAGGCCGTTAAAATTACATCCATATTTTGAATATCAGCACTATAAGAATTGGCTGTTTCAGTATCATAAAATTCTTCAGCTAATTCCTTAAATTTCCCAAAATTAATATCTAATGTTCTAGCATTCTTTCCATTAATAATATATTCGCCTCTTACACTCTCCTTATCGACATCTATATCCTCTTTAGTCATTTTATAATCTGTACCAAAGAAATTACCATCAGTGTTAGTAAATCTAAATTTAGAATCAAATAGATAAAGAAGCCTTCCATCATCCTTTGTTACCTCTGAATCTATGATAACACCAGCATAGGCAACTTGAGTACCTGCAGAAATAGATGCGTTAGTAAGTGATGCTGAAACATCAAGATATGTATTTTGATATTTAAGCTTTTCTCTAGAAAGACCAAATCCCTTTGATGGATAAATGATACTATAAAGATCAGCATAATATTCAAATTTTTCGTCAGGAGTATTAAATTCTGGTACCAGAGAATCCATATTATCAAGATATATCTTCAATGCATTAAAAGCAATTGGCTTCATTTCTTCTATTGACTGTTCATCAGCAATAGTATTTTCTAGCTCGTTAATTGAGTTATCAATTGATTTTATATAATTTTCCTGACTTCTATGCATATATATAAAAAAGCTTGTTAAAAAAGCCGTTATCATCAATAAAAATGATAATCCAGCACCTAGCAAAACGATTTTCCTTTGAACTGAAAAACGCATTATATCACTACTTTCTATTTAACTGTTAATACATTCTTAAAGCCTGTAACGCTAAATACTTCCTTTACGACAGGATTAATATTATGAATTTCAAGGCTCTTTCCAACTGAATCTAGCTTCTTCTTAATAGCTAATAATACACGTAAGCCAGCAGATGAAATATATTCTAGATCCTTAAAATCTAAAATTACTAAATTTTCAGATATATTAATATCCTTAAATTGCTTATCTAATAGAACAGATGTTGTAGTATCTAATCTACCATTTAAGCTAATAACTAAATTTTCTCCATGATTAATTGTAATTTCCATATTAAACCGTCTCCTTTAATTTAATTTCTATTGTTGTATTATTTAAGTTAATTATTCTCATATATTGCATATTATCTGTTAAATTTAATACCATCTTAATTCCCATTGTTGAATAATTTTCATTATTATCAAAATCATATTTAGTAGGATCAAATGGTACTCCATCATCTCTAATACGTAATACTATTTTATCGCTTATTATTTTAAAATTAATATCGATAAAGTTTTGTTTATGACTATCATATCCATAAACAATGATATTAGAAATCATCTCCTCTGCCGCTAAGGCAATCATTTGAGCATTTCTATTATCTATCTTATTATTAATTGCAAAATCTGCAATTTCCTTTGATACTATCGCTACATTATCAATATTATTATCTATTGATATATCATATGATTCATAATCTAGCTTAGGAATCATAAATATGCCCTTACCAATATTTTTATATTTACTATAAATAAGAACAAATGAATATGTAATTATTAATGTTGATACCTCGGTTATTATCTGTGCTATTGCATAGCCCTCTAGACCCTTTGTATAAACTAAGGCTACTGTGACAGGTATAACAATTAAGGCTTCTCTTAATAATACAGTTACATATGAAGGACTATTTCTTTCAATAGATGGATAATAATTCATATTAAATATATTTAATTCATAAGGTATGAATGTAAATACAAATATTCTTATTATAAAATTAGCTCTTTCCTGATATTTTGGAACATCAAAGCCAAATACTGTTGAATAAACATTTGGTAAAGATAATATTAATATTGTAATAATTACTGATGACAATAAATTTAAAATATATACCTTTTTAGCAACCTGCTTAAGTGAATAATAATCCTTTTCTCCATTAAATATTCCACATAGTGTAGGAAGTAAGCTTAGGATTCCTCCTGAGAATAAATCAAATACGAAAATCATATTACATATTAAGCCATATATTAATAAATCATTATAATCAGTTACTGCACTACTAATAACTATATTAACTATAATCATTTGTACTGCGTTTAATGTATAATTTAAGGCTGTCGCACCTGATGCCTTTAGTGATAGCTTAAAATCACTAAAGCACCCTCTTAGCTTAAAAGTAAATTTAAGCATTCTTTTTTTAGATTTAAAATATTTTATCAATGAAAGTGAAGCCAAACCAAAGCCTACTATTAATGATAAGGCCGCTCCATACATACCCCAATTAAATACCTGAATGAATAAAAACATTGAAGCTATTTTAATAACATTTGCCAAAATATAGAAAAATGATGATAGCCTTGGATTATTATCTATTGTCATAAATGATGCCATTAATATAGAAAATATAATAATTGGATCACCTAAGAAATAAACTAATAAATAAGCATAAATACCATCCTGTAGCTCTGTTGCAAATAAAGAAGCTATTGGCTTTGCGATAAATGCTCCTAGAGCACATACTAAAAGGCCAAATGCCATGCCAAAGATAAGACAGGCTGAGAAGGCAGCATTTGCCTTCTCAGTGTCTCTTTTTCCTAGTAATGAGCCTACTACTATCGCTCCACCTACACCTAGGGCTAGGCCAGGCATTTGAACTATTAATATGACAGGCACTGCCATAGATGATGCCGATAGTGCTACACCACCTAATAAATTACCAACAATTATTCCATCAAATAATGATGCGAATTGCATAGCAAATATTGTTAATACTGAGGGTATTAAATATTGATAAAATTTTTTATTTATAAGCTTTGAATTTCTTTCAAGCACTATAACAACCCCTTATTCTATTCTTTCAAAGAAACCTAATGTATCTAAGGATTCAATAGCCTTTTCTAGATATTCTCTATCTGTAATAGGCCACTTATATCCTAAATGATATAAGGCCTTATTTGTAAATTCATTATTAGATGAAATATAGGCATGAGTATGCTTATCACTTGAAGAATAGGAAATTAGTGATGAAACAAGCATATTCTTTTTATCATCTGCCATCATTTCTGTCATAGCCTTAACAAATTCTTCATCTGATACAACTTCAATTTCAAAGCCTAACCCATTTAATGCATAAATGATATCACCCATTTGAATCATATGTGAATTAGCACTATGGAATACTGTAAATTTAGAATTTGTATTAGCCAATAATAAGATTGTTTTCGCAACCTCATCGATTGGTGAGAAATCGACTTCAATATCCATAGAATTAACTGGGAACTTATGTAATACTGAATATCCCTTTAAATCTCTCATAAATCCATTTGTAATAGAATTAGCCTGGAATTCACCATCACTATTTCTACCCATTAGGTTACCAACTCTAATAATCTTAGCATCTAAGCCCTTATCTATTTCTTCTAAGATTGCCTTTTCTGCCATAAATTTAGAATTAACATATTTATTAGAAATATCCTGTCCAAAATATAGCATATTTTCCTTCATCTTAAATGTAGGCTCAAATTTATTATCTATATTTTCGCCAGCCACTGATAATGTTGAAATTTGAATTAATCTAGCATTCTTAGCCTTAGCGACATTAATTAAATTCTTAACACCACCAACATTAATTCTTTCAATACTATCATCAGAAGCAAAATGCTTAACAAGGGCAGCGGAATTAATGATTGTGTCAATCTTATAATCCTTTATCTTTTCTAATAAAGTATTATCAGTTACATCACAATCAATAATCTTAACATATCTTTCTATTTCTTCCTTAAATGGAGAATCAAAATAATAAGTCATTAAGCCCTCTAATCTTATTTGAGGACTAACCTCCTTACCTCTAACTAAGGCAATTATATTTTCTCCTCTATCCATCATTTCCTTTAAAATATGGATACCTAGGAAGCCAGTTGAACCAGTTAATAATACAGTACCAAGATTTCTTTCTTCCTTAATATCATTAACATATTTAACATTATTATATGTAAGTGCAGGAAGCACTACTTCCTCAATTTCTTCTTTGACCTCTTCTACACCATTTAAAGAATTAATATGCTTTTCTAATTCTAATACAGTAGAATAATCGAATATATCCTTATAAGCAATTGGAAGCTTTTCTTGTAACGCTAGCATAGCAACCTTAGATGCAGAAAGTGACGTACCACCTAAATCGAAGAAATCCTCATCTACGCCAATATTAGAATCACCTAATGCCTTAGCAAATATATCTAAAAGCTTTCTTTCTAGATCATTCTTAGGCTTTCTTGTTTCTCTCTTCTTTTCCTCAACCTTAATTTCAGGTAAGGCCTTCTTATCAATCTTACCATTTGGAGTTAATGGAATTCTTTCTAGCTGCATCATAACCTTAGGAATCATATAAGGAGTTAATGATTTAGCCATATGTGCTGTTAAATCATCCTTATCGATTTCTACTGTCGCGGTAAAGTAAGCTGCTAAATAATCACCATCAACTTGATTAGTTTTAACAACAATTATACTTCTTGAAATATTAGGATAAGAATTTAATACCTTCTCAATTTCATCAAGTTCAACTCTTAATCCTCTTAGCTTAACCTGATTATCTAATCTACCAAAGAATTCAATATTACCATCATTATTATAACGAGCTAAGTCACCACTTCGATATGCTCTCTTACCCATTACATTAATGAATTTTTCTTCAGTCTTTTCAGGCATACCTAAATAACCAATACCAACTGAATCACCACAAATTGTTAAATCACCAATAGCATTAATTGGTAAAATGTGACCAGCCTTATCAAGTAAATATAATGATGTATTCGCAAATGGCTTACCAATAGTCATATATTTATCAGTAACACGATGATATGTACATGTTATTGTAGTTTCTGTAGGACCATATCCATTATAAATTTCAGCGTTAACACCTAGTGCTCTTAGCTTTTCACAAAGCTCAGTAGGCACTGCCTCCGCACCCATATCTAATACTTCAAAATTCTTTAAGGCCTCAATGAATTCCTTCATATCGATGAAATTAGATACAAATGATGGAGTCATAAACATTATATTAACCTTATTCTTAATTAATGTCTTAGCTAATAATAATGGATTTTCAATTTCCTCTTCACTTGCTATAACAGCTGTGTAGCCATGAGATAATGGAACGCATTCCTCTTGAAGTGAGGCATCAAAGCTTAAAGAGGCAAATGAACAGCCAACAGGATCCTTCTTTATATCTCTATATGGCTTAGTACCAATATTTTTACCATCTAATACATAATTAACTAAATTATGATGAGAAATCATAACACCCTTAGGTCTTCCTGTTGAACCAGATGTATAGATTACATAGCATAAGCTATTAGATGGAATATTAACATCAGGATTATTAATCTTACTAGATTCTAATATATCTTCAATACTAAATGCTTTAACATTAGCCTGCTTAATTAATTCCTTCTTTTCATCTAATATCTTTTTAGTTGAAATTAAATATTTAGCTTTAGAATCTGAAATAATATATTCAACTCTATCATCTGGATATTTAGGATCAATAGGAACAAAGGCACCACCAGATTTAATAATACCCTGTCTTACAACATAGGCCTTAGCTATTCTAGGCATTAGCATAATAACCTTATCCTCTAGCTTAACACCATTATCAATCAAGGTATTGGCAACCTTATTACAAGCCTCATTAAATTCCTTATATTTAAATTGTCCATCCTTACCAATAACGGCAACCTTATTAGGATTTAATATAGCCTGCTTTTCTACTAATTTATTAAATGATATATTAGGTATTTCTTCCTTATTATCATTAAATTTATTATAGAATTCTAAATCTTCCTTAGGTAATGTATTAATATCCTTAATCTTACCTCTTATCATTAGCTCATTTAAGACAAGCTCAAATAATCTCTTAAATGAAGATATAGTATTTAAATTATAAATTGCCTCATCAATTTCAAAATGTGCTCTAAATACCTTATTCTCTAAGAATACATCTAATCCAAATGCACTCTTAGGTGTATCTGATTCTAGAATAACAGATTCAGCCTTAAAGCCACCAATATTATCAAATGTGAAATTATCACCCTGATATGCAAACATAATATCAGCACTTACATCAAAATCCTTAACAACATCAGAGAATGAATATAAATCATTTGCTTGTAAGCTAGATAATATATTCTTAGCGTCATTTAGCTTCTTTAATACATCATCATTTTCTTCATATTTAATATATACAGGTAATGTTTTAACAAGCATTGATACTGTATTTATTAATTTAGATGAGCCTCTACCATTATAAATAGTCACATATAAGGCATCATTCTTATATAAATATTTAGATAATGTAAATGCGAATGCGAAATTAAAATATGCATTCATTGTTAATTTATTTTCATTAATGAATTTATTTAATTTATCTAAATCGATATTTAAATTAAAGTCTATTGATTTAAGCTTAGATTTATCACTAACCTTTAAATCCTTCTTAATTAAATATTCACCATCAATATCCTTTAATAAATCTAAATAGAATTCCTTATTCTTATTAAATTTATCAGTTAATAAATTCTTCTTTTCCTTTAAGGCAACATTAAAACCATCTAAATCCTC
Source organism: Acholeplasmatales bacterium (assembly GCA_017449215.1). Classification (GTDB taxonomy): domain Bacteria; phylum Bacillota_I; class Bacilli_A; order Acholeplasmatales; family Anaeroplasmataceae; genus Anaeroplasma. The sequence continues at coordinate 28,213 of JAFSJY010000079.1, forward strand.
ATTTATTAAATTCTTACCTAAATAAGCATTATTAATATCATTTAATATTATAGCCTCACTAGTACCATCACAAATAATATGATGGAAATCTAAGAATAAATAATTAGAATCAGATGCCTCAATAATAGTTCCTCTATATAATTTGCCATCTAATATTTCAAATGGCTTAATTAATTCATTAGAATTTAATTTATCAACCTTAATATTATCTATAATAACATCATCATTAAATCTTTTAGCAACGATATTACCTTCACTATTCATAGATAATCTAGTCTTTAAATATGGATGATTATTTATAGCCTTAATTACAGATTCCTTTAGTTTATTTAAATCTATTTTCTTATCTAGCTTAAATAAAATAGGAATATTATAATTTGTAGATCCTCTATTAGATACACATTCAACAAAAATACCTTCCTGTGTCTTAGTAATAGGATATTCATCTAATAATTCAAATTCATCATTATCCTCTTCTTTATTTTCTAAGATATTAACTAATTCTCTAATAGTTTGATTATTCTTTAAATCACTATTAGTTATTTCCTTATTAAATTCCTTAGATAATAAAATAGATAATCTAATAGATGAAATAGATGTTAAGCCAGCATCATAAATATTGGTTGTTATACCAAATGATTCATGACCTAAAATATCCTTTAATATATCAAATACCTTCTTTTCAGAATCAGTCTTTGGCTTAACTACCTCGGCAAGCTTAAGTTCTGGCTTTGGTAATTCCTTCTTATTAACCTTCTGATTTTGATTTAGAGGAATCTTATCTATTTGCATAGTATAAGCAGGAATCATATAAGGTGGCTTTCTTTCACCTATAAATTGATTTAACTTATCTACATCAATCTTACTATCAGAAACAATATATGCACAAATAAATACTATACCAGCTGGATCCTTAAAATCCTTTACAGTAGCGTCCTTGATACCTGGGTATTCTCTAATAATCTTTTCTACCTCAGTTAGCTCTACTCTAAAGCCTCTAATCTTTACCTGTCCATCCCTTCTTCCAATAAAATCAATATTACCATCACTTAAATATCTAACAATATCTCCTGTCTTATATAAAACACTAAATTTAGGATCTTTATCAAAAGGATTCTTAAGGAAGGCTTCTTTATCCTCCTTTTCTCTATTTAAATATCCTCTTGATACCTGAGGACCAGCAATATATAATTCACCAGAAACTAATGTTGGCAATCTCTTCATATTCTTATCTAAGACATAAGATTTATAATCAGAATTCATCTTACCAATAGGTACTCTATAATATAGCTTATCTACTAAAAAGCCTGTACAATATGTAGTACCCTCTGTTGGACCATAAAGATTATAAAGCTTATAATTCTTTGGTGGTTCGATAGGTACTAGCTTTTCTCCACCAACATATAAATACTTTAATGTTTTAGTTTCTATTTCAGATGCGAATTGTCTACCTACCTGAGTAGTCATTAAAACATGAGTAATACCTGAATCATCATAATATTTTCCAAGCTTCATTAAGTCTAATCTTAATTCCTCTGGAATAATATAGACTGTACCACCAGCCGATAATGTAGGATATAAGTCATTTAAATTAGCATCAAAGCCATATGATGCATAAGCGGCAGCCTTGCAGCTACTATCCATATTAAACATCATTTTAGAATATTGAACTAAGGCATTAACATTTCTATGCTCAATCATAACTCCTTTTGGAACACCAGTTGAGCCTGATGTATAAAGCATAATGAATAAATCATTAGGCTTAACATTAACATTAGGATTTACATCACTTGTCTTTAATCCTAATAATTCATCTGTATAAATCTTTAATCCCTTAAAATCATCAATAATATCATCAAATTCTCTATCTAAAATTAAGCATTTAGCACTAGAATCCTTAACCATGAAATTTAATCTATCCTTTGGATATGTAGGATCAAGTGGCTGATATGCCATACCAGATTTTAATACACCAATAGATGCGATAACAACAAATTCATTCTTACGAATTAGGATTGATGTTACTTCTCCAATCTTAAATTTATTTTCTAATAATTTATTAGCTATTCTATTAGAAGCTAAATCTACTTCCTTATATGTATATTCCTTATCCTTAAATACAACACAATTGTTATTAGGATAATTCTTTACAGATAATTTAAAATCATCTAGGAATGTATTATTTTCATTAATATATGATGTATCAGCATTATTAAATGAATCTAATAATTCTAATTCATCATTATCAACTAAACTAATATCAGATAGCTTTTCCTTAACTAATAATTCATGTAAAGATATATCATACATCTTAATTAAATGATCGATAGTTTCTCTTTCATATTTATCTGCCTTATATTCAACCCATAAATTAAATTCTCCATCAATTCTATGGATTTCAATTGTTAAGGTACCCTTACCATCAATTCTATCTAAGCATTTTAAATATTCCTTTTTACCATTTAAATCATAATTATAAAAATAATCGCCCTGATATGCACAAAAGATTGATGAATTAATACCTAAATCAGTTGTTAAATCAGAGAAAGGATAAGCTAAATTATTTTGGCTTTCTCTTTGTTCTTTATCCGCTTCCTTTAAATAATCAATTATATTTTCTTTATGCTCTAAATAGAATGGATATGTCTTAACAAACATACCATATGTATTATTTAAATCATCATTTCTACCATTATTAACTGTTAGGAATAAGCTCTTATTATCCATATTAACAATTGATAATAAATATGAAAAACCAGCTAAAAAGAATGATGATGTCTTAATATTATTCTTTTTAACAAAGGCCTTAATATCATCATTTTTAATATATATTTTCTTTTCAAAAAATACATATTCTTCTTTAGCTTCATTCTTATCAAATACTAATGTAGAATCAGTCTCAGGATCGGCTACAATCTTACCAAAGTAATCCTTAGCCTTTTTATAGCTATCGCTTTTTAATACTTCTATTTCATTATCTGAAATATCATTAGCTGATATTTTTTCAGTTTCTAACTTATTCCCCTTGTAGCAATTACAAAAATCATCAATAAATAGCTTTATTGAAGTACCGTCCATAATAATATGATGAAAATTAAAATAGAAATAATAATTACCTTCAAATTTTAATAATCTAAAATTATAAAGGTAATCCTTTAATAAATCAAAATATTCTACACCAATTTCTAAGCTATTTACCTCTTCAACATCTAGGCTTATAGTTCTTTCATTAATAAACTTATAAACCTTACCATCATCTTCCATACATAAATTTGTATTTAAATATGGATGTGCCTTTAATATTTCATTAATTGAAGAATTAAATCTTTTTAAATCAATGTCATTTCCTAGCTTCATTAAAAATGGAAGATTATAAGCATCTGTCTTACTTAGGCAAGATACATAAATCCCTTCCTCTGTTTTTGATAGCATATGCTTTTTATTCATAAAATCATCTCCTACTATTATCGAACTCTTATTCTATAATTGTATCATATCTTTAATTATATTGAAATAATTAAAGGCTATTTAAGGCAAAAAAAGGGGCTGTGAAAAAACCTAACTTTTAAAAAGTAGGCTTTCACAGCCTTTTTCTATGCTTAAAAAAACAAAAAAACGCTCGGGGAATCGAACCCGGAGCCGCTTTAATGGTATAATATCGCTGTTCACACAATA
>JAFSJY010000080.1 GCA_017449215.1 Acholeplasmatales bacterium
CTTTATTGCTTGGGTTTGGAGCGCGTTGAATGTGAACTAGGGTATATATAGGTACTCTTGCCAACACTTTTGCCAACAGAGTGGATATAGTTCCAGCCATTTAGTTGGATTCGAACGGATTGAATCACACTAAAATTTAATATATAATTTATACACTTGCAGATATAGCTCAGCTGTACAGAGCGTCCCCCTCCTAAGGGTGTGCTCTATACACTCTAAGCCTTGTAACTAAGCCATATTTTGTGTTTTATACTAACATAAAAATCGGAAAACATCGGAAAATCGATAAATTTCATTAAAAAATGTGTAGTTTACACCCATACGGGATTACGACTATACATCGATATCTTCACGTAGCTCAGCTGGATAGAGCACTCGCCTCCTAAGAGAACGACTATACTCAGGACGAGTTTCAAATATATGGCTTGTTTAAAGGATTTTATTCTAACATCAACTGAACTAGAGGTGCCAAAACCATTTTTTCCACCATTTTTTCCACCAAGCGAAGAAAGTAGAGAACTTTCAGTGAAGATAGTGGAGAACTGATTTATCTTCAACATCAACTGAACTCATAGACATTAAAGCTATGATTTAGTATAATTTAATTCGCATGCAGGATTAGTTAAACGGGATATAACAAGTCCCTCCTAAGGACTAATTAGAGGTTCGACCCCCCTATCCTGTGCCAGTTAAATATTAAAATCGCCCATTTACGTGGACGATTTTTTTATATTCTTACATCAAATCCTTTGGACTTCATGTAGTTAAGATATTCAAAATATTCTTCTAATGTTTTAAAGCCTAATTGCTTCATCTTTTCTAAAGCATGTCTATACTCCATTATTTCAGTTTCAGTTTTATTCATACCTTGATTTAAATATGATTGTTCAAATACACTATTAAGCTTTTCTGAAGCCTTCATATCTGCTTCACTTACTCTATGGATATAATATTCTTCAGTTGTTTTTGTCGTAGAGTGACCTGCACGTTGAGCTACTATAGTGATTGGAACATAACCTACTAAGATTGAAATATTTGTATGTCTTAAGTTATATAGAGTAAATGTATCAGGAATACCAGCTTTATCTCTTACTTGCTTAAACCATTTATTAAATACTGATGTGGTGATTCTTCTACCATCTGGATGAGAAAATACTTGTCCGTCATCCTTATAATAATCACCAAGATCTTCTTTCCATGATTCTTGCCATTTCATATATTTAAGTAATTGTTCTACTAATACTTCAGGAATAGATATTGTTCTAGATTTATTTGTTTTTGTTCCTTTGATAACAATACCATATTCAGCTGCATCAATTGCATTACGTTCGATAGTAATTGTTTTATAAGAGAAATCTATATCTCTCCATTCAAGACCTCCCATTTCGGCAGGTCTCATACCTGTAAGCAAAGACATATGCATTGCCGTTTGAATCATAATATCAAATTCCTTTGTAGCCTCATAAAATTTAATTGCTTGCTCTTCAGATAATGATTCTCGTCTTTTAGTTGTCGTAATACCTTTAGTTGAAAAATCAATTGCAGGATTATCATTAATTATCCTTAATACTTTTCTTGCAAATTCAAAGATTGCTTTTAATACCTTTTTCTTTCCAAACTTAGTATACTCAGCATATGGTTCTTCAATTACTTCCTTATCAAATAATGTTTTAAATGATATTCCAGTTATTTTACAAAATTTTAATGCAGTTTCTTCCATAATATTATCTCCAGCAACAATACCAGAGATATTAATTGAATTAGATGGTAACCTAGAAATTATTTCTCTATGTGATAATCCATATAGCTTTAATGTATCCTTGATATCGGGCTTTGCATGAACTCTAACGATAACTCTTTTCTCAGCATTAAGCTTTTTATAATATTTATAAATAACATCATGATTAATATCCTTAACAAGCATATTACCAAATTCTTTGTTAAATGCAGTTATCATTACCTTTGCCTTTTTATAATATTTATAGGATATATTATTCTCATTAGATGGATCATTCTTATCAAATTTTGAATTAAGCCATTCTTCAGCCAATTCACTAAATGTCATTTTGGCAAGTGGTCCACCTGTTTTCTTATCTAATTCAATTTGTCTTTTCTTTTCTTCAACTTCTTCTAAAATACTATTTTGAAATTTATCAGCATATAATTCTGCATATACCTCAGCCTTAGCCTCACTTAGATTCTTTTCGGGTTGATATGTTGTTTCTTTAGATGCTTGATTACCGTATTCATCAATATATTTAACTATTATTCTAAATACTAATCCTTTTTTATTAGTTCTTTTAGATATTATTGGCTTCATAGATTACCACCCTCAAATACTTTCTTTAATCTTAAAAATTCTTTAAAATCATTTATTGAAACATTTTCTTTTTTGCATGTTTCTTTATAGCTTATTCCATCATTAGATACATATTCATTAAGTATCTTATTTAATACCTGATAATTATAGCTAAGGGTTTCTAAATTGATATTTCTATTACCGCATATATCTCTTACTCTATATACAATAGTTCTGTAATAGTTTTGAACCTTCATTCTAGCTATTTTATTTTCAATATCTTCATTAATGAAATAATCTTCTAACATTCTTGATATATATTCTGACATGTAATATTCCTTATTATTAAATGAAATTCTATTATGTCTAAAATCAAGATTTTTAATTCTTAACTCATTTGCTATATCTTTATTTAAACCAACTAATAAAAATATTAAGGTCATTATTTTCCCATTTTCATTTTTGTATTTGAATAATTCATCTACAAATTCCTTTAATGAGCGTTCTGGAAGATAATTAAATCTTCTAGAGCTATCTATTAGGAATTTATATTTCTTTGGTACTGGATTATTAGAAATAATATCCTTATCAATTGCATATAGAAATAATTGCTTAATTCTACATTTAATATTTTCCTTATTCTCAATTGAATAATACTTTTTGATTGAATATACATTAAAATAATCCTTAAGCTTTAATTTATTCAAATTACAAAAATCAATTGCAAATTCTATAGATACCTTTCTTCCTTCTAAAGCATTAAATAATGTACTAGAGGTAATATGATAATGAAGTCGTAAATTCATCTTTTGATGTCTATAGGAATCAGCATGTAATATTAATTTCTTATTACCAATTGCATATCCTGTTTCATATTCAGTATGATCTAGTTTAATCAATAATCTTTTCATAGTATCAGCATCTACTCTATCTACAATATATCTACCCATAAGATCATTAATATTTTTATAATATCTAGTCATACTTGTTCCTGGATTTTCTTTAATATAATTATCCATTAACTTTTTAACATTCATATGTACCTCCAAATTATGCAGTTAAGTATTCAATTAGCGAATCAAGATCCACTAATCTTTTTGTACCAACAGCAATATATCTAATCTTATTTTCCTTAATTAATGTATTAATAAAGCTATATGTAATCGCAGTTGTTGGATCTATAGTTTTTAATTCTTCAACAACCTGATTAATAGTTCTCATTCTACGTAATTTTCTTGGTTCTCCTGTTAACATATCTTGCATATCTTCTATACCTCCTATATCTTTCGGATATAGTGTACAAAAACGATAGGTCGGTTACTGGGAAGGAAAAACTCATTCTACCTGCTTTTAATAATATTTTTTACTAAATAAATCTAAAATTGCATCATATTCAAATTGTGGATAATGTGTATCAATAAATAATTTTTCTTTTAAATACCATTTTGAAAATGCATGAGCATCTAATTCACATATATTTGCAAAATAACCATTACCATTAGTACTTAAATAAATTAATGGATTAAATAATTTAGGATAATCCTCTTTCCAAAATTTAACTAATTCTGGATTCTCTTTTGTGTTAGAATCATTAATACAAACTTCTTGGTATTGGTGCCTTACCTCATGAATTAGTGACTTAGCCGCCTCACTATATTTCTGTAGCATCAAAGGTGATATAGCAATATATTGTTCCTTAGGATAAAATCTAGAGTCTTGTTCAATATCCTCACATACTACTGGAATCATTTCTATTCCTAAATATTCTGCCAGTTCCTTATGAATAGGCATAAGCTTTGATAACATCTCTTCTTGCTTCCATTTTTCTTCACCAAATGAATTGATGAACCCTTCTTTTAATTTATCTTTGTTCATTTTATATTCTCCTTGTTGTCGTTTTGACAACTATATTTTATATTGTTTGTCGCTATATTGTCAACTAGAATTTGCAATTTTGGCAAATTTTTGTTTGACTATAAGCAATTAAATCTTTATAATATAGTTGGTGATAACATGAATAAGCTAAAGGAATTAAGAGCTGAACGTAATTTAACAGTACGTGGCATAGAAGATAAAACAGGAATTAAATTTACTACTTATGCTAGATATGAATCTGAAGAAAGAGATATGTCTACTGAGGTTTTAAAGAAGCTTTCAAAGTTTTTTGAAGTAAGCATCGATTATATGTTATGTAATAACAACTATTGTGTTTATGCTAAATATAAAGAAGGCGACTTTATGTTCTGTATAAGAGCAAATTATTATGAAGAGCTTAAAAATGAAAAATACATCTACTTCGATAATAACGATAATAGATGTATTGATATCAATTCTTTAATTGGTGTTGGTAAAACAAATGATATTACAGGTATATTCCAGGAAATGATTAGAATCGAAAAAATGGATTCCCTATTTGATAAAAAAGTTGTAAAACAAAGCGATATTGATGATTTAGACAAAGAAATTTATCAAATTGAATTAACTAAATCTCTTGTAGAAAAAATTAAGGATGCAATTCGTTAATGAGTTGCATCCTTTTATTCTATGTCCTCTTCAGCCACATAGCACTGAAATTCATCTTTATATAATTCTTCTCCAATTATATTTTTTAATCCTTCAATCAAATAATGAAATGTTTTATTAGTAAATCTTGGAAAGAAATTAGCTAATGTATCATAAGCAACATAATGTTTATTCTTTAATAATAGATAAGTTATTATTGGTAAATATAATATCTTTTTATTATCATCCACATCATATGGCAATTCAAATCTATAGTCATCTACTTTCCTTGGTGAAAGACTATAATAGCAATCATAATAGACTGTCTTTTCATTCTCTGCTTTAGTTTTACGCATTTGAAGTGAACGACCAAGCTTCAAATCTAACAACATTTCTTTAAAATTATGTAGGAATTCTTTATATAGTGTTTTAGATAATCCTGTTACTTCATGATAATAATCATAAGTTAATTCATCGCCTTCCATAAGACCAATGAATACTTTTAATAATGAATATGATGTTTCAGTATTATATTTAATTTGGGATGTCATTATATTTCACCTTCCAAATCAAATTCATCTTTTCATAATATTTTAATTCATTAACATTTTCAGTTATATGAAGATACTTTAAAATATGCTTCCTTGTCACTTTCTTACCTTTTAAGGATGTTACTTCATATAGGCTCTTTTTCATCATTTCATCATATGTTGAAATTTCTATATTTAAATCTTCACATAGTTTTCTTCTATCTTTATTTAATAAAGACATTACTATATCGTATGTTAATTCTTCTTTTTCTAAAAGTCGTAATTCACGTGAATCAGACAACTCCTTAAATAGCATATACTTTAAAGGTGTTGTACCCTTAAATGAAATCTTATTTAATATATCCTTTAAAGCATAGAAATCATCTTTACATCCACCTACTGTAAATGGTAAATCTTCCTCATGAATAAAGAATGCTAAATAGAATACTTTTTCAAGTCCATATTTACGAGCAAACTTTTCACATACCAAAGGTAATACATCATTCATATTAATTGATGTAATTCTATAGTAGTATTTTCTTAATATATCCTTCTTATCTTTAACATAAAATAAAATATGATTTAAAGAATAAACTGCTTTGACTACCTTATGTGGATCAAAGTATTTTTTTAATCCTTTTGAATATTTAGATATTGTATATCTTATTGTATCTGTTTGAGGATCAATAATAGGTATAAATGTAAAATCAGTTGCTTCATTACGTACTATTTCTGTTAAATCTAGATATTCATCATATGGATCATATATGGAGCAAGCTGCTTGTTCTGTTGAATCATATGTTACTCCATCTATTTCAATATTACGTAATGAACCTCTTGACGTTATACGAACCTTTTTACCTGCTTTAAGTGTCACCTCATGAGTTTCACCTTGTATCATATTAGGCTTATCTATATAAGCTGATTCTACATCATCTATCAAATTTGATAGACTATTATCAGGTACTAATAATAAGCCTTCATTTATTAAATTTAAGTATTTATTATATGTTTTTAAATTTAATATATTATCCATAGTTCGAATCCTCACAAAAACATTTATATTTTAACATAATATTTAAATAGATAAAAGAAAAACGAGGATATATTTATCCCCATTCTATTTATTGTACCTCAATTAATTTATCGTTAAAAAATCCTGTTTTATCATTTTCAAAACTCCAATTTGGATTTTCATCTTTATACGTATTGATAAATCCCAATATATCAAGATATTTTCTCATTAATCCATCAAACAAATTTTTTTGCCAAACAGGATCCAAAGCATAAGAACGATTGTAAATAATACAATTTTGAACATAATTATAAACATGATTTTTTATATATGGTAAAAAATAATAATATTTTGATTTTGTATTCATTTTTTCATAATACTCTTTAACATCACTATCAAATTCTTTTAACGTTTCATAAAAGAATTCTCTTCTATCTAATATTGTATTTCCTTTAATATTAAATTGAAAATATTCTGTTCTAAAATATATCTCACGAGCCTTAAAATAAATTGACATCATTTCTGATCTATAAACCCTATCTATATTAACATTCATTTTATGCCTCCGGACATACTAGTTTATAAATGTCTTCTAGTTCTTCTTGTGTATTAATATCAGCCACATTAATTCCCTTTTCATAAGCCTTTGTAGCAAAATTAACCAATTCTGCCTCAGTAAGAATATGATTATCTCCAAATGTTGTCATCTTATGTATAAAAGTTCTTTCATCAGTTAAATATCTCTTATTCACTTCTAGAAATACATCAAAATATTTATTAATTGCTTCTTCATAAACTTCCAATAATTTTGTTATTTCAACTTCATTAAGATAACTTAAGTCATTATTTGGATTAATTTTAGGATACACTTCTAGACCAATTCTATTTGCTTTAATACATATTTCAAAAATATCATCCCATTGCCATTGATACAAATTGAAAAAATATGTAATGTGTTTATAATTTTTATCTTTATATAGCATACTTAAATCGAGATTAATCGCTTGAATCATTCTATATATTATCCATGCAAAAGAAATATTAAATCCACCTTGTATTAAATTTTTTCTTGAGTCATTCAATGATGCAATGTTACAAAATCTTTCTATTTTACTATCTCTTAAAGCAACAATTTCATTTTCTACTTTTTCCATTAAATCAGCTTGTAACATTATTCAATCACCTTCTTATCAATACCCCAACTTTCATCACTATAAATCTCATCATCAACATCACACACAATAACTCCATCATGATATTCGACTCCAAAGCAAGTTATATTTCCCATGTCTGAGTTTTCAAATGAAAACGAAAATTTTTCAGATATAGAAAATTCAACATCATATATTTCGAAATCAAAATCTGTATCAATATCACAATAAGTTGCATATGCAGATAATGAATGCCTTTCAAATGTTTTTGATGCTGGATCAAACATACTAAAAAACATCATTCTTTCAGATTCATTAAATAAGATTGCAATTGTTAAATCTTCACCTTCAATATAATGCTTAATAAAATAATCCTTTATATTTTTGATTGTTTGAATTTCTGCTTTATATAAAATGTCATATGTTGTCTTATCAATATAACAATCTTTTTTTAAACAATATCTTCTTATAATTGGATCAATAGTTCCAATCAATTTATATACATTCTTATCAATTATTACATCATTAACAACCACAAATTTTTCAATTATATCACATAGTAAATTATAAATTGAATTAGCATCATTATAATTATACACATACCAACCATTCTCCATTCTTTGTGGCATTTTTTCAAATTCATAACTTATTTTTGTTAAATACATAGCAATATCATCAGCATACTTTAGCAAGGGGAATCACCTCTATTCTAATTTCATCGATAATTGTCTATATCCATAATTCGTATAAACAATTCTATTAAAAGATTCTAAATCCTTCATTGCTTCTTCAAGCAAGTTTTGTCTTATTAGAGATACATATATACACATAGCCCTTGCTTGACAATTATATTGTTTCTTTTCATTAAACTCTATATCTGTAAATATATCAGAATTCAATAATTCATCATCTTTAATATTCATTGCAATCAAAGCCTGGATGTACAAATAATCATAAAATATACTTTTGGGTTCTAAAGGAAATATTTGATTATTATATTCAAAATACTTTAAATCACCATGTTCTGTATCATTAATAAATTGCTTTGCCTCTTTTGGTAAACGATACTTTAAGTAATCATATCGAACATTGCCTTCAAAAACTTTTGATGATTGAAAAACTGATTCAAAATAATACCCATTTAATTTCAAATTAAATGCACTACAACGAACTCCTATTTCATCAAATGATTTTGTAGATATTTCCATGATTTTTTTATCGGGATATAGCTCTTTTATAGATTTATGAAAAGATAATACATTTTTTTGCTTTTGTGAAAAAGCTAATCCCTTAACATATTCAAAAGATATTATTTCCTCAAGAAAAATATTCTTTTCATCAACAATAAAACACATTTTAGTAGCCATACTATTCACCTAATTTCTCTATTTTAACAATATACTTCTTATCTATAGATTTATTAAATTGAATTTCTGCTTGTGGATCTGTTGTTTCATTTAAATTTCTATAATCATCAATTCTATTATAAATATAGTAATTTGATGTTGTACTATATGACATAGAATCAACAAACATATTTTCTAAATCTTTAAAATTACTACCTTTATTACATGCTGTTGCAGATGCATTCTTGTCACAATAAATACGTTTAACATTTATTTCCTCGTATAGAACTTTGGCATCAATGAATACTAAGCATGTATTACCAATTCTTCCTGTATTCTTATAACTACTATAAACAAGCTTATTCATATTTGTAACAGATAATGATATATAGTCTGTATTACCATCAAATCTATTTTCATCATTTCTTTTGAATTGAATACCTCTTTTAATTAATTCATCATTAGATAGCAAGCCATGCTTCTTTATTGAATCAGCATTCGAAATATCAGTGAAATGAACTAAATATTTTATATTTCTAGATTCAAGAAAACTTTTAATTTGTAATTGTTCATCTGTATAATATTCAGCATCAATAATTAAAGAATCTTCCCTACGTACATTTTCGTTAACATTACCGTCAATAACATTATTAGCTAATTCCCAAATGATTGGCTCTAATTTTTTATAATATTCCTCAGCATATCTTTTACTGTTTTCAATTAATGTTGAAGTAACTTCATCCCTAAACTTATTAGTGCCACCCCATAATGCTCCAAAAAATGCACCGATAGCAACAAATGGTAATGCAGCAGCTCCCAATAGCAAAGCTGCTCCCAAACCAATTCCAGCTCCTATACCTGTTTTTTTAAGGACATCAACATTATCATTATTTTTAAGATAAATAGTATTAACACTAAGGGCAGAAAATCTATATAATTCAATTTCATTTAAAATGTTTTTTACCTTATCCTCTAATGCACTCGCAATATAATGATTACCTTTATCAGCAATATCTCTATAATTTAATACAGTAATATTATATCTATTAGCTACAAGCCAAGCATTTACTGAGGCTTCACTAGGAAAAATATTCAATTCATTTTTTAAATTTCTATATAATTTCTTAAAATTCATAAATTAGACTCCTTTCTTTTTTACAAATTTTTTCTTATCATGAACTGCTTCACACACTAATGAATATGCTTGAAGAGTTGTTTCTAATTCGTTCCATTTAGTTTTATCCAAATTAATATAACGTGCTTCTCTTTTTACCAAATCATAAAGTTCATTAGTTGAAATTTGAAAACCATCAATCAAAGAATTAATCTTTTTAGAAAAGATAAAATTTCTTCTTGCCTTAGAACAACAATCTAAATACTTTTTTGCTTGTTCGTTTTGATAATCATAATCATCATATATTCCATTTTCTATTTCATTAGATCTTCTAAAATTCACATAATCTAATAAGTTTAAATGATACTTGTATTTCTCTCCAAGTTTATTTAGTTTATTAATCAAATAAATGGATATATCAAAATAGCTTTTATCGTCAATTACTTTGGTAGGATCGAGATTAAATTCAACAATTGTTATCTTAGCTCTTACGCCATTGTTATCCTTAACATATATCGAACTATCTTTTGCATAAAAATGGTAATATATAACATCGTCAAACAGTTCAGGTGATATAAACTCTCCAATAATATAATTATTGACATTTATACCATTTAAAGTTTCACCTTGTTTAGCTCCTGTCAATTCTGATATATCATATGAATAAGACTTACAATTAAGATTAAATTTATCATTTTCAGGTTCTAAAATATAAAATGCATTTAATTCAACTATATTAGGTTCTAATAATTTATCCAATTTAACCAATTCATCATAATTATAATTTTGATTACTTATAGCTTTTTTTAGAATATCATAATACTTTTTCATTAATGTAGTGAATGAATCGTATATATTATTTTTCACTTCTTCATTCATTAATGAGATTTTTAAATCTTTATTTATATTATGATCATTATAAAAATCAATATAACTATAACTTGAACTTTTATTAATATTATTAGAATACTTTAAGTCATAAAAATCTTGAATTGATACACCAAACAATTGAGCTAAAATACTAATCTTTTTAAGATTAGGTTTTCTATTATTATTTGGATTCAAATCATCATTACGCCAATATACAACCATTGTTGGAGAAACACCTAATAAGTTAGCTAATTCAATATTAGATATCTTTAAACTATCTAGGTTAACTCTTATATATTCATTTATATTATTAGCATATTCAGCCATAATATCAGTCCTCCAGTAACTCTAATGCTTCTTCAGATGTTTTTATTTTTAATAATTCTTCATATAAATTGTCATACATTAATCTAAATGTGATGCACATATTATAAATTTTTTCATTTTTATTAATAGAGTTGTAAATATTTTGCTTATCTTCATTAATTAATATCATCTTAAACTCAAATAATTGATTATTAATTTTGTCCATTGGAAAAGAAAACTTTAATTGCTTCACATCATAATTCTCTAAAAGCTTAATGAATCCTTTTAACTCAGGTAAGTTCATTACTTTTAATACTGTATAAACCATACACTTTTCAAAAGGCAATAATAAATTCACTAATGCTTCTTGATTCTTTCTATTATTAAGAATTATATAAAACAGTAAATAATCCCTTATTTGTTTATTAAAACTTAATGGAGAGAACATATAATAAAATGAGAATAATAATTCATTTTTCATTTCATTATTAACATTCAATCTATATCCAACTCCATAATTAGAAGATATTTCCTTTATATAATCATTAATGTATTTTTCTAAATCATCATTATATTTATCATAATGGCGTAGTGTATCTATTAATTCTTCATTTTCTAAAGGTGTCGGAAATGATAAGAATTTCTTTTGGACTAAATAATCAAATCTTCTTATATAATTAATAGCCTTATCAAAATTTATTTTTTTATATTCATCATCGGAAATGATAGGCTTATCTTTATCAAATTCAAAATGATTAATAGGTTCTTTATCATTATTACTAATCATCAATGAAATGATAGATTTTATTGAGTTTAATATATCATCAGCTTTTGCTGGAGCAGGTAAATCTCTCAAATCTGGTAACAACAAATCATCTAATGTAACATTAAATACTTTTGCTACTTTATCTAGCGTTTCAATTTTAGGTAAAGAATTCCCTAAGGTCCACTTATAGATTGTTTTCTCATCACCAACTTCTACATTCGGATCTTTTTCATCCAATTTATCTAGTAAATCCTTTGCACTCAAATTATTTAATTTCATATGTTTCTTTATTTCTTTTCCTGTAATTTTAGAATCAGCAACAAACCTATAATCCGTTAAATAAATGTCCATTTCCATCGACCTCACTTATATTTTATTAAATAATCGCAAAATTAATACCTATTGTTTATTTATTAATTATATATTATTTTATTAACTTTTGGTAGTAATAGAAGGCAAAAAATAAAGCAAGACTATTAATAATCTTGCATTTTATTCTTATATTATAACTAATATCTACACACTTAAAACACCAATTTCTTTTCCAAAAGCGCTCAATATATTATTCATTCCATCTTCTGAAAACATAGGTCGAACAGTTGGTTTATTCTTATCTAAATCAAAAGCAACTTCATACAAATTAATGTCATGTTTAAATGAATTAATTTTAAATTCTTCTTCCTTACTCCAATTTACATTATCTGTTGAAAACGAAAATGTGAAAGGAATAATATCACCGAAATTTGCTAGTACTATATATGCATCTTTACCTGTTTTAAATACATTAGTTTGAACTTTTGGCTTTTCTCCTAAAACGTCAATATAGCTAATTTTAATAAAACTACCTCTAATTTGCCTATGATCAATAACTAATAATTTCAAATGATTTTTCCCATTTAGTAATAAAATATTATTAATTACTTCAATTGCCAAAATCATTCCACTATAATGAGGAGCAATGATAAAAGCAATATTCATTTCAGTAAATTGTCTACTTGGATTTTTAGAATACATCATATAACTATCATTAATTTCGTTTTTAAATCTTGCTAGTAAAACCAACGCATTCTTTAAATCAAATTTATTATTACCATCATAAAAATCAGTAACAATCCTTTGCAATGAAGAAAAATCTAATTCTAGTTTTTTTACTCTATCCCAATTCGACAAGTTATTAAATTCCATCAAAGCACTGAAACAATCTGTAGCAGATTCTACATAATGATCAATAGCATTTTTTAAATCTTGCTTTGAAAACAAATTAACCACCTCATTATACATCTTTATTTATTTAATTATATCATAATTATAGTTTTAACCCCATAATTATTTTATTTCACTCACAAATAAACTAGGATTTAATCTTTTTCTCATACCATTAATAATATGATAATTAGCAGATGATAAATATAAGTATTCTTTTGCTCTAGTCATTGCAAATGTTGATAGGTAAGACTTTGGTATTATCTCCATCTTTTCCCCCAACCCACACCGTGCGTGCGACTTTCACCGCACACGGCGTTCCATCTAAATTAATTTTATTTAATCAAATTTTTATTTTACTGGTTCTAAACCA
>JAFSJY010000081.1 GCA_017449215.1 Acholeplasmatales bacterium
ATTACCATTAGATCTACCAACTTTTTAATTACTTCATAAATTGATTTTTCTTTCATGTTTAAATCCACACGCTTCATCGTTACCACCTCAAGATGATTATAAAATGTGAAGCGCGAATTCCCTAGGGAATTGTATTCCTTTCTTTTTTTCTTTTGTTTATATGGGGACACATTCCCCATACCCTTTGGGAACTAATCAAAAGTTAATCAATAAGATTTTATTAAAAGTTAATCATACTAGTATGACAAAATATTTAAATTTTTGTTGCAAAGGTAAATGTGTTTTGATATAATACGATAGGAAGTAACCTAAGTCTGGAGGGATAAAAGATGCGTGATTTAGTTAAATTAGTTTGTGCTGATTGCAAGAATGAAAATTACTATACAGACAAGAACAAGAAGACAACTCCTGAAAGATTGGAGATTAAGAAATATTGTCCTCATTGCCGTAAGCATACTACTCATAAGGAAAAGAAGTAAAATTATTATAACATTTAAAGCCCATCAGGGCTTTTTTGTTTATGTATAATTTGATATATTTATATTAGGTGATTAAAGTGAAAATCGAGAATTTAACAACTGGCTTTTATTTTACTAATAGCTATGTAATATCAAATGATAAAAATGAATGTATTATTGTTGACCCAGGTCTAGAGTATAAGAAAACGGCAGATTATATTAAATCTAAATATAAGCCACTAGCTATATTAATTACTCATGCTCATATGGATCATATAGATGGTATTGCATATTTTAGTGATTTACCTATTTATTTATATAAAGCAGAAAAGGATGTATTTAATGATTCTGATAAGAATTTATATGAGATGATTGGAAGAGTAACTCCATACACAACAAATGAATTAGATATTAGATACGTATCTGATAATGATGTTATAAATATTTCTGATTTTACATTTAAGG
Source organism: Acholeplasmatales bacterium (assembly GCA_017449215.1). GTDB lineage: Bacteria > Bacillota_I > Bacilli_A > Acholeplasmatales > Anaeroplasmataceae > Anaeroplasma. Next base: position 924 of record JAFSJY010000081.1, read on the forward strand.
TTATTTATACACCAGGACATACAATTGGTTCTTGTTGTTACTTAATGGGTAATGATTTATTTACTGGTGATACATTATTCAATTTATCTTGTGGTAGATGTGATTTTCCAACAGGTGATATGAGTAAAATGGAGGAATCATTAACAAAATTAATGAATATGTTTAGTGATGATGTTAAGTGTTATCCTGGACATAATGATTTAACTACAATTGGTTATGAAAGAATTCATAATCCATTCATTCGTTAATCGAATTTTATTTTAAAAAAACACAAATTTCGAGAATATTTGTTTAATTTTTAATATTTTTGTAAGAAATTATTTACAAATATTTGTGTTTGGTATAAAATTAATTTGTATTTGTCCTAAGATGAGGAGAATGACTCTAATGTATTTATAAGCGAGTCCCAATTGGTGAAAGGGGATAATACTAAAAGTCGGACAACACCTCGGAGGATTAGGGAAGAATAGAGTAGAACCCTACGTTAGCTGCGTTAAAGTAATTGAGTGCTGTATTTTATACAGAACTAAGGTGGTACCACGGTTATGTCGTCCTTAGAGCGTAAGCTTTAAGGATTTTTTTATTTTTTAGGAGGATAATATGAAGAAATTATATTTAAAGGATGACTATAAGCCATTAATGAGCGTTAAGGAAACTGAAAAGGCAATTAAGTTTGTTAGAGATAACTTTGAAAAGGAATTATGTAAGAAGCTAAATCTAACTAGAGTATCAGCTCCACTTTTCGTTTTCCCATCTACAGGCTTAAATGATAATTTAAATGGATATGAAAGAAGAGTATCTTTTGATGTAAAGAATATCTCTGAAGAGGTTGAGGTAGTTCAATCATTAGCTAAGTGGAAGAGAAATGCTTTAGGTAAATATGGTTTCTTACCAGGTGAAGGCTTATATACTAATATGAATGCAATTAGAAGAGATGAGGACTTAGATACTATGCATTCATGTTATGTAGATCAATGGGACTGGGAAAAGGTTATTACTAGAGATATTAGAAATAAGACTTATTTAAAGAAGACAGTTAAGCAAATCTATTCTGTATTAAAGAATTTAGCTTCTAAGGTAGAAAAGGAATATCCAATGATTAAGCATAATCTTCCTGAAGATATTACATTTATTACTACTAAGGAATTAGAGGAAATGTATCCAGATTTAGAGCCAAGCAAAAGAGAATATGAAATCTGTAAGGAAAAGAAGGCTGTATTCTTAATGCAAATTGGTTGTAAGCTAAAGAATGGTCTTCCTCATGATGGTAGAGCATCTGATTATGATGATTGGAAGCTAAATGGTGATATTTTATTATATTATGATGTATTAGATATCGCATTTGAGATTTCTTCAATGGGTATTAGAGTAGACGCTGATTCTTTATATAAGCAAATGAAGGAAAAGAAAGAATTAGATAAGATTAATGATAAGTATCATCAGGATGTATTAAATGACTTATTACCATTAACTATCGGTGGTGGTATTGGTCAATCAAGACTTTGTATGTTTATGCTAAAGAAGGCTCATATTGGTGAGGTTCAAGCATCTATTTGGCCTGAAGAAGATATTAAAGCATTAGAAAAGTGTAATATTCATTTATTATAAAAAATAAGATTGACGAATTCGAACTTATGTTTAGGATTTGTTAATCTTTTTATTTATGGTATAATATTTCTAAATTTTTTCTTTAAATGGAGATAATTATGAGAAAATCTGGAAATACATTTTTAATGGTAGGCTTGATTGCATCTATATGTGGATTCGTAGCCATATTAGTATTATTAATTTATAATTTAATAAATCATTTAGAATTCTTATCTGATACTATGCGTGTACAATTAAGAACGGCTGCAGGTTATTTATTAGTGGTTTCCATTCTAACAGCCATTTCAATTAATAGTATATCTAAGAAGCTTCACATTGCAGGTATTGTAATATGTGCTATTAGTTTATATCAAACATATGGTGTTGTTATCCTTTCGTTTATTGGTTTTATTATTAGATTAGTTGATATTGCTAATATAGAAAAAGAGCAGCAAAGAAGAAACGAAAATGTAAATGTGGCAAACGTAAATACTACCTACATAGAAAATGAAAGTACAGTTCAAAATTATAAACCAGTAAGTATTAATTATAGAATTTATGTAAGAAATCATATAGGAAGCTATATTGTTTCAATTATCTTTTCTTTAATTTATCTAGGATTATATGGATATGGATTCTACGAATTAGCGATGCTTCTTTTCGGTGCTCGTGATGGCGCTGCTATAGCGGGAGGATTGCTTTTCTTTATGATTTCTCCATTACTTTTTTTGCTATTAGGAATAATAATTGCTGGTTTAATTGCTCCTATATTAGCTATTGCGTCTCCTGGTGAAAAGGTGTTGAAATACAATATAAAGATGGCTTCTTTATCATTAACATTCATCAATGGCTATGCATCAAAGAATATATTAAATCAGATAGATATTGATAACAGAAATAGCTCTAGATATTAATAGGAATTTTAAAATGAAAAAATTATCATTAATAGGAATTATATTAACTGCAATAGGAGTTGTGCTATCGATTCTATAATAAAAGAAATAGAAGAAATAAACTAAAAAAGCCGATTGCTCGGCTTTTTTCTATGATAAAGAAAAATCTTGATCAAATTGAATTATGAATTCATATTTATTAAATTTGGATTTAATCTTATCCTGTATTTCATTTATTGTTTTTAATGGGTCTAAATCATCAAATGATATTACTAAATCAAATGTAACTGTCATTTTCTTTTTATCTAAATAGAAACCATGTATTTGTAATACTAATGGATAATCCTTTAATATAGAATTAATTTCATGCTTTATTGTTAATGATTCCTCATCATTATTTTCTGCATATACACCAACAGTCATTATAGTATTATATTTTTCATACATTAATCCTGATATACTTTTTTCTATATCTTGAATTTCCTTAGCAGTTAATGAATCACTAACTGCTATATGGACAGAACCTATATTTTTATTAGGACCATAGCTATTTAATATTAAATCATAAGAACCTAATACTCCAGGTATTTGATTGATATCCTTTTTAATATTAGTAACAATTTCCTTGTCGAATCTTTCTCCAATTATACTAGATAATGATTCTCTTAATACCTCAAATCCGCTTCTAATAATGAATAAGCCAATTAGAATACCTAAATAGCCTTCTACATATATATTTAATGTATAAGCTAAAATAGCACCTATTAATGTAGATAATGATAGTATTGAGTCAAATAATGCATCTAAGCCTGATGCCTTTAATGATTCACTATTTACCTTATTACCCTGATGTCTAAAGAATAATCCTATAAATATTTTAATTACTATAGCTGAACCAATAATTATAAAAGAATAAATCTTGAAATCTGGTAATGTATCATTTTGGAAATGATCAATTATTGAATTAATAGATTCATATATTGCACTACCACCAGCAAATAGAATTAGCATAGCTATTAAAGTAGAAGTAACATATTCAATGCGTCCATAGCCATATGGATGCTTTTTATTAGCTCTTTTATTTGAAAGCTTTGTTCCAATAATTGTTATTACACTACTTAATGCATCTGTTAAATTATTGATAGCATCCATGATAATTGAAACTGAACCAGCTATAAAGCCGACTAGTGCTTTAAAGGCAACTAGAATTATGTTTCCTATTATACCTATTATGGATGTTCTTATTATCGTCTTTTCTCTATTTTCCATATTATCACCTACTTAAATTATAATATGTTTTTTTAATCTAATCAATTTTGATTAGAAAAAGTCTTAAACAAATAATTTAGCACTTTTTACTTGACAGTGCTAAACGCAAGATTTATAATGTAATTGCACTTAGATAAAACGAGTGCCAAAAATGTCAAGGGGTGATGATAAATGCTAACGGATAGACAAAAGTTGATTTTGAAAGCAATAATTGAAGAATATGTTACATCAAATGAACCTGTTGGATCTAAGGCATTAACTGAAAAGCCATATCTTGCCTTTTCTAGTGCAACTCTTAGAAATGAGATGCAAACACTTGAAGAAGATGGTTATTTAAAAAAGACTCATACATCTTCAGGTAGAGTCCCTTCAGATATTGGTTATAGATATTATCTTGATCATTTATTTATTAGAGATGAGCATGTTGAGGATTATTATAAATATGTTGATGAAATCTTAGATAATAAATATGATTCAAAAGAAGATATGTCTAGAAAATTAGTTAATTTCTTAAGTGATTTAACTGGTTACTATACTGCAATAATTGGTAATGCTTCTGATACAGCAAAGGTATTAAAGATTGAAATTGTTGAATTAGAGGATAATCAAGCAGTATTATTGATTGTTACATCTGCTGGTAACGTTCAAAGTCAGAAGATATATATTCCTAAGGGATATAATATGGATGACCTAATGAGAATCATTGGAATGTTTGATACAGCAATGTATGGACAATCTATATATAATATTAGAGGTATATTATCTAAGGAAGTTGCAAAGCCTAGAATTAGACAAATGGTTGATTTCCATGATGATATATTAAACTTTATGATTAAGGCATTTGATGGTTTCTTACATGGAAATGTATATGAGGCTGGTTTATCGAAATTATTAAATCAAGCTGAATTCCAAGATTACCAGAAGATGCAAAAGTTAATCAAGGCTGTTGATAATGAAGAATTTACAAATGTATTAACTGATGCTTCAAGCTCAGTTAAGATTGTTGTAGGTTCTGAAAATATGAATGAGGGCTTAGATGAATGTGCAGTTGTATCTGTTCCATATTTCATTAATGATGATGAGTTCGGTACAATTCTATTAGTAGGTCCTACTAGAATGAATTATCGTGCTACTGTTCCTCTACTTGAGTATGTAGCAAAGAGTATGAGAAAATTAGATAAAAGGTAGTGATTAGTTTTGGAAGAGAAGGAAAAGGATGAAGCTTTAGAGACTGAAAAAGAGGAAGTAGCTGAAGAGACTATCGATGAGGTAGACGCAACAGATGCTGAACCTGAAAAGGAATCTAAAAAGGAAAAGAAAAATAAAGCAAAGGAAGCTAAATCCAAATTAGAAAAAGAAAATGAAGATTTAAAGGCTGAGCTTGCTAATTTAAAGAATGAATATTTAAAGGTATTTGCCGAAATGGAAAATACTAAGAAGAGATTAAAGACTGAAGCTATTAATGATAGAAAGTATGCATCTCAAAAGGTTTGTGGTGAATTATCTCAACCAGTTGATATGCTAGTTCAAATCGTTAATATGCCAGCACCTAGTCCAGAGGTTCAAAATTATGTTATTGGTTTCCAAATGATTGCAAATCAGATTTCAGATATTTTGAAAAATGAAGGATTAGTTAAGATTGAGGTTAAGGCCGGAGATGAGTTTGATCCTAAGCATATGCAAGCTGTTCAAACTGATTATGATGAGTCTAAGCCCGAAAATACTGTACTTAGAGTTATGCAAAATGGCTATATGTACAAGGATAGAATTTTAAAACCAGTTATGGTTGTTGTAAATAAGAAGCCTGAAGAAAAGGCAGAAGAAAATAAGTAGAAAAAGGAGATATTATTATGGCATCAAATAAAGTTATTGGTATCGATTTAGGTACAACAAATTCATGCGTATCAGTTATGGAGGCTGGTGACGCTAAGGTTATTCCTAACGCAGAAGGTGTTAGAACTACTCCATCAGTTGTAGCATTTAAGGGTGATGAAATCCAAGTTGGTGATGTTGCAAAGCGTCAAGCTATTACAAATCCTAACACTGTTTCATCAATTAAGAGACATATGGGTGACAATGCTTACCGTGTAGACATTAATGGTAAGAAGTATACACCACAAGAAATTTCAGCTATGATTCTTCAAAATTTGAAGAAGACTGCTGAAGCATATTTAGGTGAAAAGGTTGATAAGGCTGTTATTACAGTACCAGCTTATTTCAACGATTCACAACGTCAAGCAACAAAGGATGCTGGTAAGATTGCTGGTCTAGAGGTTATGCGTATTATTAACGAACCTACTGCCACAGCACTTGCTTATGGTATCGATAAGACTGATAAGGAACAAACAGTATTAGTATTCGACTTAGGTGGAGGTACATTCGATGTATCTATCCTATCACTTGCTGATGGTACATTTGAGGTATTATCAACTGCTGGTGATAACGTACTAGGTGGTGATGACTTCGATAAGATGATTATGGATTGGCTTGTTGAAGGCTTCAAGAAGGAAAATGGTGTTGACTTATCACAAGATAAGATGGCTATGCAAAGATTAAAGGATGCAGCTGAAAAGGCTAAGAAGGATTTATCTGGTATTACATCAGTTGAAATCTCATTACCATTCATTTCTATGAGTGCTGCAGGCCCTCTACACTTAACTCGTACTTTAACAAGAGCTCAATTTGATGATTTAACTAGACCACTTGTTGAAAGATGCTTAGGACCAGTTAGAAGAGCATTAAAGGATGCTAAGTTAACTGCTAAGGATTTAGACCAAGTATTATTAGTTGGTGGTTCTACAAGAATTCCAGCTGTTCAAGAATTAGTTAGAAAAG
>JAFSJY010000082.1 GCA_017449215.1 Acholeplasmatales bacterium
AAATCTATACCATCAGTTTTGATATTTGTTTTTTCGAAAAACTCAATATTAAGCATATAAAAAATCCTCCTTATTTTGTTATTAGATACACGCAATATCATTATAACAATTCTGTGAGGATTTTTTATTGTTTAACACTTAACTAACTTTAAAGCTTTTTAACACAACGTTAATTTTAATGTTAGTAATTTAACACTGGATAATTTAATTATCTATAGAAATGCTCTTTTTGGAGCATTTTTATTTTGGTAAGCTGCGTCTATTATTGAATAAATCAATAATATTTGGTATAATTGGTCTATATTGTGAGGTGTTAAAATGAAGAAATTTATAATTCGAATAAGATTTATAATTTTAGCTATTGTTTTCCTTATTGGAACAATTATTTCAGGCTATTTTGTTTACTATTATTTAGATAATCCTAATGTATCTTCAACATACTCAATTGTATTCCTCTCAATATCATTATTATGTATCGTTGGTACGAGTACATCCCTATTCGTTTATATAAGTTCTAAGAAGAGTGAAAAGATTAAGGACTTAGATTTAAAGCTTCAAAAATGGACTAATATTTCATATCACGTTAGTGAAGCTGGAGATGAAACATTTAATAAATTACCTATCGGTATTGTTATTTATGATAACTATTCACAAATAGCTTGGGCGAATAATTATTCTAAACAAATATTTGGTGAATTATTAGATCATCCTATTTCAGTTATTTCTGAAAAGATTGAAGAAGCAGTAAAGAAGAATATTACTGAATTAACATTTGAATATAACGACAATTTCTATGATGCCCTTCACAATGTAGAAAACCAGGTTATTTATTTCTTTGATTCGACAGAACGTGAAAATATTAAGAAGAGATATAATGAAAGAATTACAGCAATTGGTATAATTGAAATTGATAATCTAGAAGAATCATTAAAGAAATTTGATATGCAAGAAAAAGCAAACATTAGAGGTCAAATTCTAGGTGAAATTTCAGATTATTTAACAAAGCATAAGTGTTATTTCCAAACATTAATTGGAGATAGAATGACTGTTACTATGGATAAATATGCACTTATGAAGATGATTGATGATAAATTCTCAATGCTTGATAAGATTCGTGAAATCACTGATAAGAATAGACTAAAGGCATCTGTTTCTATGGGTGTTGCATGCTACGATAATATGTATGATGACTTAGGTCAAATTGCTCAAAATGCCATTGACTTAGCAACTAAGCGTGGTGGTGACCAGGTAGTAGTTAACCTTGAGGGTGAACAAATTAAATTTTTTGGTGCTAAGAATAATTCATTAGAAAAGAATACATTAGTAGAAGCACGTATGCAAACAATAAGCTTAAAGGAGCAGGTTGAAAATGCATCTAATGTTTTATTAATGTGTCATAAGTTTGCAGATACAGACGCTATTGGTTCTATGCTAGCTGCATTCCATATGATTAAGACATCAAATGTAGATGCTAAGATGGTATTTGATCCTACATTAGCTGATGCAACTGTAAAGAAGATTTATGGAATGCTTAAGGCTGAGCCACAAATCGCAGATAGCTTTATTAGCCTAGATGAAGCATTTGAGTTATTAAAGCCTACAACATTATTATTGATAACTGATACTCAATCACCATCATTATTAATGTTTCCGGATTTATATAAGAAGTCTAAGAATGTGTCAATCATTGACCATCATAGACCTGGTGAGGTTGGATATCAAAATCCATTAACTTATTATCTAGATTCAAGTGCATCAAGTGCTACAGAATTAGTATCTGAAATGTTTATGTTCTATAATTCAGGTATTACAATGCTACCAGTTGAAGCATCAATTATGCTTGCGGGTATTATTGTAGATACTAATAACTTTACACAAAGATCTGGTGCTAGAACATTTGAAGCTGCAGCTACATTAAAGGAATATGGAGCTGATATGATTTTTGTTAGAAAGCTATTACAGGAACCGTTAGAATCTGAAAAGTTCTTAAATAATGCTATTACTAATGCAGAAATTTATGGTGGTAGATTTTCTATTGTATGCTTAAAGGAAACTGACAATATTCCAGATAGAACTACACTTGCTAAAATTTCAGACCAGCAATTACATATTCAAGGTGTTGAAGCATCATTTACTATCGGTAGAATTGATGATATAACTGTTGGTATTTCAGCTAGAGCATTAGGTGATTCAGTAAATGTTCAAACAATTATGGAGCAAATGGGTGGTGGTGGACACTTCAATAGTGCCGCAACACAGCAAAAGAATGTTTCTATTGAAGATCTTAAGAATGAATTATTAAAGATTATTAAAGTTGAATATATTGATGGAGGTACAGAGATTATGAAGATTATTTTAATTGCAGACGTTAAGGGTAAAGGTAAGAAGGGTGAAATCATTGAGGTTCCAAATGGATATGGTAATTTCTTAATTAATAATAAGCAAGCTTTAGTAGCTAGTGATGAAAACCTTGCTAAGTATGAAGAGGAAAAGAAAAAGGAACGTCAAATCGCTGAAAATAATCGTAAGCTTTTATTAAAGTTTAGAGATGATATTCAGGGTAAGAAGATTGTTATTAAAATTAAGATTGGTCAGGGTGGAAAGAAGTTTGGTTCTGTTACACCTAAGCTAGTATGTGATGAATTTGAGGCACAAACTGGAATTCATCTAGATAAGCGTAAGGTAGAATTACCTGCAGAAATTAATTCTATCGGTATCTTTACAGCAACTGTAAAGCTTGATACTGATATTATTGCACAATTTGAAATTAAGGTTGAAGAGCAACAATAGCCTTAGGAGGATTTATGGCAAATAATAATCTACCAATTAAGCAGATGCCTTCTGCAGTTGAAGCAGAGGTCGCTGTCATAGGATCATTATTTATGGAGCCATCTTCAATTATTATTGCAAGAGACTATGTAAATGCTGATGATTTTTATGATATTAGAAATAAATTAATATATAAAACAATGATTCTATTGAATGATGCTGGTATGAGTGTAGATGTTGCCACAGTTGTTGGTAGTCTTAAAACTAATCAGCTTTTAGATCAAGCTGGTGGTACTGATTACTTACTTGAAATCAGTAAATTCTCATATAGTGCATCAAACATTGAAACATATTTAGAAATGATTTATAGTGCTTCAATGAAAAGAAAAGCAATTGGAACACTAGAAGAATTAGTTCAAAAGGGATATGAGGCTGGAGATGTAACAAAATATATCGATAATGTTGAAAGAACAGTATTTGATATGTCTAAGCATAGAAAGACTACATCCTTTGAAACAATTAGAGCTGTTACTGAGCAATTAGAAAAGAATACTGAGGCTAGATCTAAGCAGGATACTCAGCTTGTAGGATTTGATACAGGCTTCCCTACTTTAAATCAATATACTCAGGGCTTCCAAGGTGGCCAGCTAATTATCCTAGCAGCAAGACCTGCCATGGGTAAGTCAGCTATGGCATTAAATTTAGCTATGAATGTATCAACTATTAATGATGTTAATGTTGCTATATTCTCACTAGAAATGTCAAATGAGCAGTTAGTACAAAGAATGGTTGCCGCTACAGGCTCAATTAAATTAAAAATGATTCAAAGTGGTCATATGGATAAAAACAGCTGGGTAAGATTCTCGCCTTGCCTTGAGCGTGTTGCCAATATGAAAATATTCTTTGATGATTCAAGTGATTCAACTATTGAATCTATTAGAGCTAAGTGCCGTAAGCTAAAGCAAGAAAATGGTCTTGGTATGATTGTTATCGACTACTTACAGTTAATTGATTATGATGATGATTCAAGTAAGATGAGTCAGGTTCAAAAGATAACTATCATCTCAAGAAGCTTAAAGTTAATGGCAAGAGAATTAGATGTACCTATCATTGTATTATCACAGCTATCAAGAGCTGTTGAAGGCCGTGATGATAAAAAACCTATCATGTCTGACCTAAGAGATTCAGGTTCTATCGAACAAGATGCAGATATGGTATTGCTTTTATACCGTGATGAGTATTATAATAAAGCGTCCACTCGTAAAGGAGAGGCAGATTTAATTTTGGGAAAGAACCGTTCAGGAGCAACTGGGGAGATTGCGATGATCTGGACAGGTGAATACATGAAGTTTAGAGAAAAACGTAGTGAAGATGAGGTTAGTGAATAGTTATGTTAGATCGTTTAAAGGCTATAGAAGCCAGATATAATGAAATTAACGAGCTTCTAATTGACCCAACGATTGTGTCAAATGTAAAGAAGCTTACAGAATTATCTAAGGAACAAAAGAGCTTAGAAAAGGTTGTTGTTTTATTCCGTGAACAACAAAAGCTTGAAAACTCATTAGATGATTTAAAGGAAATGAAAAAATCAGATGATGCTGAAATTGCTGAAATGGCAAGTTTAGAGCTTGATGAGGCTAAGGCTAGATTAGAACAAATTGAAGAAGAGATGAAGGTATTATTATTACCAAAGGATCCTAATGATGAAAAGGACGTTATCGTTGAAATCAAGGGTGCTGTTGGTGGTGATGAGGCTAATATCTTTGCTGGTGATTTATTTAGAATGTATACAAAGTATGCTGATTCAAAGGGCTGGAAGATTGATGTTTTCGATGCTCAGGAATCTGCACAGGGTGGTTATTCTAATATTTCATTTAAGGTATCAGGTGAATCAGTTTATTCATTCCTAAAGTATGAATCAGGTGGACATAGAGTTCAAAGAATTCCAGTAACTGAGGCAAATGGTAGAATTCAAACATCTATCGCAACAGTATTAGTTATGCCTGAGGCTGAGGAAATTGATTTCCAATTAGAAGAAAAGGATTTAAAAATTGATACATTCTGTTCATCAGGTCCAGGAGGACAGGGTGTTAATACAACATATTCAGCTGTACGTGTAACATATATACCTACAGGTGATTTCGTTGCTTGTCAGATTTTCCGTTCTCAACATGAAAATAAGGCATACGCAATGAATGTATTAAGAACAAGAATTTATGAAAGAATGCTAGCTGAGGAAGCTGAAAAGACAGGAGCTACAAGACAAGCATTAGTTGGTCATGGTGAGCGTAGTGAAAAGATTAGAACTTATAACTATCCTCAAAACCGTGTAACTGATCATAGAATTGGTTTTACAATTAATCGTCTAGACGCTATTATTGATGGTAAGCTTGATTTAGTTATTCAAGAATTAATCAATGAGGATCAAAAGGCTAAGCTAGCCGCTGAAAGTGAAGCAAAATAATAATAACTGCAACTTTTGTTGCAGTTTTTCTTTACTGAAAATATATTTTATGTATAATAAATAATGTAAAGTATATTAAACATGGAGAATATTATGGTCAATAACGTTCATAAGTACCGTAAAGAAGCTAAAATGACTCAGGAAGAGTTTGCTAGCAAGTGCGGCGTTACCCGACAAACTATTATATCTATTGAGCAAGGAAAGTATATTGCATCACTACCACTTGCTTTAAAGATGGCCCAAATATTTAGCGTTAGGGTCGAGGATTTATTTGTCCTAGAGGACAAAGAGGAGGTAAAATAGTATGTCGCTAGAAGAATTAAAGTCAAAAACTAAAATTAAATTAACTGTAATGTCTATATCTATGCTATTACCTATTATTATCATTGTTGTAATGGGATTAGGAAAGTGGAAGATAGGCGAATCTAAGGCAGTATTCTTCGAAGCTCCATGGGTACCTTATACAGTATGTGCAATATTCTTAGGATATTTAGTTTATAAGAATTTTAATTATATTCGTATTTTAAAATGTGAAGAATATGCTAATAAAGTTTTAATAGCAAAAAATGATGAAAGAAATAGATGTATTAAGCTTAATGCTAAATCATTATCTAGTAAGATATTTATTTATGCAGTAGGCGTAGTTGCTATATTCTGTGCATTTATTGATTATCAATATTTCTATACTTGTATAGTTATATTTGCTGGATACTTAGTGATTTATTATTTAGTATTATTATATTATTCTAAGAAATTCTAGATATTTTTACCTTCAACTATTATAATTTAGTTGAAGGTTTTATTTTTAGGTGAATTATGAAAAAGATTATTTACATTTTTACTACATTATTAATGTTAATATCTCTCGCTGCATGTAATAGTGAGGTTACATATGAATGTACTCCTATTAGTGTATTTGATACTGTAGTAACTATGGTTTTTTATGATGATTCTAATTATAAAACTTACTACAATGATATAAAGGCTAAATTTAATGAAATAAATAGGATTTCTGACGATTTCAATATAAACACAGATAAGAATAATGTTTATGTATTAAACGATAAAAGAGAGGTAGAATCTAGCCTTTTAAAGGATATGCTAACTAAGGCATTAGAATTAAAAGAGGAAACTAATGGTTATTTTAATCCATTTATAGGTAGACTTACTCATAAATGGAAGGATGCTATTAAGAATAATAATGTATTATCTAGCACTGAAATTGAAGAAGAATTATCATTAATGAATAATACTACTATTTCATTTGATGGAGATATTATTAAATTAGAAGGACAAGGCAATATTGATTTAGGTGCATTTGCTAAGGGATATGCACTTGAATGGGCCAAGAATTATTTAGATGAAAAGGAAGTAGATAAATATTATATTAATTGTGGTTCATCTAGTATTTATATTGCTAATAAGGAATTAAATATTAGTCTTTCAAAACCTTATAGTAATGATTCAATTTTAGATTTTAAAGCATCTAATATAGGTATAGCTACATCATCACCTAAATATCAATATAGTGTTATTAATGGTGAAAAATACCATCATTTAATTAATCCATTTACTGGATATCCATCTAATATATATGATTCTGTAAATGTTATTGGAAACAATAATATGAAAAATGATATTTATTCAACTGCGTTCTTTTCAATGAGTGTTGATGATGTTAAGGAATATGTTAAGGATAAAGACATAAATGTTATTTTATATAAGGATAATGAAATAATATATCAAAAGGAGAAATTATGGGTAGATTAAGAAATGATATCATCCTCATAATTGTTATTGCTGCCCTAATAATTTCTTCATTTGTATGGTGGTTTTTAAGTAGTGTGGATGAACCTAACAAATTATATGTAAATATTTATTATGATGAACAATTGCTATATTCAACTCCATTAGAAGAAAATCATGAATATGAGGTTCAAGGTAAGATAGGTAAAGTTCATATAGTAATTAAAGATGGATATGTAAGTATTGTCGAATCTGATTGTCCAAATCACATTTGTGTAGAAGAGGGTAAAAAGAATAAGAATAATGATACTATTACATGCCTTCCTAATTTAGTTTATGTAAAGATAGGAGGACATGTCGATGCTTAATATTAAAAGAATTAGTATTATTGCTATGCTACTCGCAATGGCAATTGTAGTATCTGTATTAGAATCATTTATTCCTATGTTTATTCCTGGATTCAAGCTTGGCCTTGCGAATGTAATTATCTTAATAATGCTTTATGAATTTAAGGTTGGTGAAGCATTATTAGTTCAGATATTAAGAATAGTTATAGTTGGATTATTAAGAGGTACGTTCCTATCTCCTATATTTTTAATGTCATTAGCTGGTGGTCTATTATCATTTGTATTTATGTTATTATTTACTAAGGTTAGATTATTTACTCCAATTGGCGTTTCAGTAGTTGGAGCTGTAATGCATTCACTTGGTCAAATAATAGTAGCTATATTTATAATAGGTACAAATGCTGTTATTTATTATTTTCCATTTGTAGGATTATTATCCTTAGAATCAGGTATATTATCTGGTTTAATTGCTTATACTTATTTAAAGAGAAGTATAACAGGAAGATTTGTTGAGGTTAAAAATTACAATAATTAATCAAATTTTTTATTCCACTATATTCCTATATTCGGACAAATGTGATAAAATAGTTGGTGTTTTTTGATGTCTATAGTTTTAATATATAAGAATTGTGATTTTTATAGTGTCTTTTTTCAAAATCGGTTCTTATAAAAAAAGTTATTAAAATTAGCCAATAAAAAAACAAAAAAGTAATAGTTAAAAATGGTCTTTTAGAAATAAAAGAATGATAACCAATTTTTAAACTGTTATTAAAATTGATAAAAAATTTGGATTACCTTGCCTCCCCCGAATTGACTCGGGGGGGGGTAATTATTAAATTATATCCCTTTGGATCTAGGTAACACTAGATTTTTTTCTATTTTAGAGAGAGGGGAAAAAATGAGAAAGAAATTTATAGCACTTGTAATGGGAATGGTAGGATTATGTGCTGTTACATCTACACTTACTTCATGTGGTGATTCTGATAATGATCAAAATAAGCCAGCTGAAACAAGTGGTGAAACTGATGTGACAAAACCTACTGAAGAAAAAACTGATTTTTCTACATTAGGATTAAGCTTGGAATCAAAAAGCTTTAAATATGATGGAACTGAAAAAACACTAACTGTAACTGGAAATATTCCATCTAACTTAACTGTTAGTTATACAGGAAAGGGAACTGACGCTGGTAAATATAAAATTACAGCTCATTTCACTGATACTAACAACAAGTATAAAAATGTTAAAGATTTAACTGCTGAAATGACAATTGAAAAAGCAGATTATGATTTAACTAATGTTCAGTTCAATGATATGCTTTTCGATTACGATGAGCAAAATAAAACAGCAAACATTGTTGGTAATTTACCAGAAGGCTTAACAGTATCATTTGAAGGTGATAATGTAAGTGAAATTGGAAGCTACAATGTAGTTGCTCATTTTACTAATAGTAACAAGAATTATAATGATGTAGCTGATAAAACAGCGAAGCTTATTATTAACAAGGGTGATAATTATCACTATGTTACATTTAATGATGCTTCAGGGAATGAATTAGTAAAGAAATTAGTTAAGGATTCTGAAGCATTAACTGATATTCCATCAGTTCCTGAAAAGGAAGGATATACAGGAGTATGGAATTATTCATTTGATTCTGTAACTACAGAAATGGAATGTGTTCCAACTTATACAGCAAATAAATATACAATCACTTATGATGTAAATGGCGGTGATGAATTATCATCAGTAACACAAGAAGTAACATATGATAGTGCTTATACTTTAGCTACACCAACAAGAGAAGGATATACATTTGCAGGCTGGTATACAGATGACAATGATAAATTTGAAAATGGAACTTGGACTATTTCAGACAATGTCAATTTAGTAGCAAGCTGGGAAGCAAATAAGTATACAATTACTTATGATTTAAATGGTGGTGATGCTTTAACATCTAATACACAAGAGGTTGTATATGATAGTGCATTTACATTAGTTACACCAACAAGAAAAGGATATACATTTAATGGTTGGTACTTAGGTACTGATAAGATTGAAGAAGGCACATGGAAGCTAACAAATGATGTTACATTAGTAGCTAACTGGGTAGCAAACAAGTACACAATTACATATGACGTAAATGGTGGCAAAGCCTTAGCATCAACAACACAAGATGTTATATATGATAGTGCCTATACATTAGCTATACCTGAAAGGGACGGCTATACATTCGGTGGATGGTATTTAGGTGATGATATACTTATTGATGGTACTTGGGATATTTCAAATAATGTCACATTAGTTGCTGCATGGGATGCAAATAGCTATTTACTTACATATGATGTAAATGGTGGCGATGCTTTAACATCTAATACACAAGAGGTTGTATATGATAGTGCATTTACATTAGTTACACCAACAAGAGATGGATACTCATTTAGAGGTTGGTACTCAGGTGATACTAAGGTTGAATCTGGTAAATGGACTAATATAGATAATTTATCAGTAAAGGCTAAGTGGGAAGTAGGTAAATATATAATTACATATGATGTTAATGGTGGTAAAGCCTTAGCGTCAACAACACAAGAGGTAACATATGATGCTGCTTATACATTAGCAACACCAACAAGAGATGGATATACATTTAAGGGTTGGTTCTTAGGTACTGATAAGGTAGAAAACGGAACATGGAAGATTGCAAATGATGTTACATTAAAGGCATCATGGGAGGCTAATAAATACACTATTACTTATGATGTAAATGGTGGTGACACTCTATCATCGACAACATTAGAAGTAACATATGATAGTGAATTTACATTAGTAACTCCAACTAAGACTGGTTATACATTTAAGGGCTGGTATAACGGTTCAACTAAGGTTGAGTCTGGTACATGGACAGGCCTAGATGATATTTCAGTTAAAGCAAGCTGGGAAGCTAACAAGTACACAATTACATATGATGTAAATGGCGGTGACGCTCTATTATCAACAACACAAGAAGTAACATATGATGCTGCTTATACATTAGCAACACCAACAAGAGATGGATATACATTTAAGGGTTGGTACTTAGGTACTGATAAGGTAGAAAACGGAACATGGAAGATTGCAAATGATGTTACATTAAAGGCATCATGGGAGGCTAATAAATACACTATTACTTATGATGTAAATGGCGGTGACACTCTATCATCAACAACATTAGAAGTAACATATGATAGTGAATTTACATTAGTAACTCCAACTAAGACTGGTTATACATTTAAGGGCTGGTATAACGGTTCAACTAAGGTCGAGTCTGGTACATGGAATGGTTTAGATGATATTTCAGTTAAAGCAACATGGGAAGCTAACAAGTACACAATTACTTATGATGTAAATGGTGGTAACCCATTATCATCAACAACATTAGAAGTAACATACGATAGTGAATACACATTAGCTGTACCAACAAGAGATGGTTATACATTTGAAGGTTGGTATGTAGGTATTGGCAAGATTGAAAATGGTACATGGAAAATCTTAGAAGATATCACTATTAAAGCTTCATGGAAAGCAAATAAGTACACAATTACATATGATGTAAATGGTGGTGATGATTTATTATCTACAACACAAGAAGTTACATATGACGCTGAATTTACATTAGTCGAACCAACTAAGACTGGTTACACATTCAAGGGTTGGTATAATGGTTCTACTAAGGTTGAATCAGGAGTATGGACTGGCCTAGATGATATTTCAGTTAAAGCAAGCTGGGAAGCTAACAAGTATACAATTACATATGATGTAAATGGTGGAAATTCATTAGATGAAAGTACACAAGGAGTAATATATGATAGTGCCTATACATTAGTTACACCTTCACGAAAAGGCTATACATTCAAAGGCTGGTATTTAGGTGAAACTAAAGTAGAAGATGGCATTTGGAAAACAACTAATGATATTACATTAAAAGCAAGCTGGGAAGCTAATACATATAAGGTTACATATACTATTTCAAATTATACTTATTCAGATAATGTTAAATTTGATGATGATTATAAATTCTTATCAGATTTATCAACTATGATTCCTGTTTCATATGCAACAAGCTTTGAAGCAATTAATTGGACTTCAGAGGATGATACATTCAATCCTGGAGCTGAAATTAAATATACATATGATAAAAATATTAATCTAACAGCTGATATTGCATTAATTGATAATACAGTATTTGAATATACTGTGTCTGGTACAACAGCTACAATTAAATCATACCTATTATCAGATACTACAATGATTGTTCCTGCATATATTCATATTGATGATAATATGTATGATGTTACAACAATTGATAAGGAAGCATTTAAGAATAAGAGTATTGAAACTGCGGTTATTTTAGAAGGAATAACAACATTAAAAGCCAATGCATTTGTAGATTGTACAAGTCTAGCCAAATTATATTTACCATCAACATTAACAACAATCGAAGATAGTGGATATAGTAAATATGTAGCCCCATACTCAGATTGTACATTATTAACAAGTGTTGGTCCTAAGGGATCTGGAAAGTCAGTTGAATATGGTTGGACAGATTCGATTCCATCTAACGCATTTAAAGGATGTAGTTCAATAACAGAAATAGTATTAGCTGATACAATTACAACAATAGGGTCAAGTGCATTCGAGGGATGTACAAGTCTAGCAAATTTAAAGTTAAACAAAGGTTTAAATAAGATTAACACATATGCTTTTGAAGGATGCAAGAGTTTAACAGAATTAATACTACCTGAAGGAATAACATATTTATCTAATGCCGCATTCATAAATTGTACAGGATTAACAAAGATATATATTCCAGCAAGTGTAACAACAATGGAAGGT
>JAFSJY010000083.1 GCA_017449215.1 Acholeplasmatales bacterium
GTATGACGGGCATGTTATAAATTTAGGGTGAAAGTCCCAAGAGGCATAGTTGCCAGTGAATTCGATAGCGACTTGCAAAGCATAAACCGGTGACGGAGTGTGAAAAGAAGCAATAGCGAAATAGTGGCCCAACGAACAGAAACTTGATAATGAGGCCCATTAGGCGGATGAGTTGGCTAGACACAACAAAGTCCAAAAGGCAATCGTAACCCTAATCGGTAAATCAAGTGGGTAAATTAGGAAAGATTTATGACTTATCCCGTGAGACCTTGCGAACGAGTGATTACTAGACATTTTAAAACGATTATAGAAAACTCGGTTGAAAAGTTTATCGCAAGGAGTCAGCAGAGGTCATAGTAGGAAATATTACTGAAGGACCGAATGAAATTGCATATAAAATAGTGAATATAACTCTTTAATGTGTATGATGAATCAAAGTAATTGAAACGTAAATGATATGAAATGATAATAAAGTGTAATATTTAATTAAAGATACGATGTTTACATCTGACAGCAATATGCAAGTTTCAAACCGCCCATTGACGAACGGCACGATGTGGTGTGAGAGGGAATGGAAGATAGTTAGAAATAATTATTTTCCTACTCTACTCGATTAATTTAAGAATCAAATATTTTTCAATATGAAATATTCTAGGATTGGTCTATTAATGAAAGCAATCCTTTTTTTAATATAATTATTTAATTACCTTTACAACTATCTTATTTAAATTTATAATATAAAAAAAGTATAATTTCTACAAAATTTATAAAAAAAGGAGGAATATTCTATGTTTAAAAGGTTTTTTGTGACTATCTTTTTTGCTATTGTATTTATTTTCGCTTTTGTTATTAATACATATGCAAGTGATGATAATTACTTAAATAATAATGATATAACTAAAGATGAAGATTCAGTTAAGAATGATATGAATGTTGATGAATTAGATTATGTTCTAACTAACTATACTAAGTCAATAGATATTTTTAATCAAATTAATGAAAGTGAAGAAGAAACTAATAATAGAGATATATATTACGGACAAATATATGGTTATATTAGATGGACTGATGATTATAATGTAACTCATGCATTAGAAGGTGCATCTGTATCACTTGTAGGAGCTGGTAATTATGTATCAACTGTAACTGATAATACAGGGTTTTATTCGTTATATTTTTCTGTTAGCACTGTACCGCCTACCTTATCTTTTGAAATAACAATTTATTCTGGAAATGCTAACGTAAAAGTTTTTAAAACAAATAAAATTGAATCATATAAAAAGCAGAATACTATATATTTATATGGTGTCTTATCTGATGTTTATAACTATACATTTGATAATTTATATGATGGTGATGTATCGAGAGCAATGCAAATATTATCAGCGATGCAAAATTATTATAATTATGCATCAAGTTTGGTTGGTGGTGTAGTCCCTGCTTGTAAGGTTGTATACCCACATAATGAATATAAAGATTCTGATTATATGGATTATTGTTTTTATAGGAACGATGAAAACACAATATATTTACGAAATGAAGCAGACTCAATATATGATCTCGGTGTTTATTCTTCATGGGATTTAATTGGTCACGAATATGGACATCATATTCAATATCACTATTTTAATAAAACTTTTTATGGAAGTCATGATATGAGATTTTGTAATTATTATAATTTTGTCGTTATGGATTCGGTAAATTATCCTCTACCGTTGAGCGAAGAAAACAAAGTTAAATTAAAACAAAATGGTTGTGGACTAGCTTTAAAAGAATCTTGGCCTACTTTTTTTGCAATAACTGCTCAAAAAACTTTTAGTACTGATATTAAAACTGTTCCTACCGTTGATGATACAAGTTACACAGTATATAATAATGTGGATTATGATATCGGTAATTTGTTTACTAGTGGCTATAATTCTGGTGGTGAATCAACAGAAAGAGTAATAATGAGCATTTTATATAATTTGTATGATTCAAATAATTTAGAATCTTGGGACAATATTTCTATTGATGATTATGATTTGTTTGATTTTATGTGTACATATAAACCTGAAAATTTATCAGAGTTCTTATTAAAATTGATATATTATTCGAATCTTAATGTTTCAATAAATGATATTGGTAAGATGCTATCGGCTTTTCAAGTAAGTCCATACAATTTAAGCATTTATTCATATGCTAATTCAACTCATGGTCAGGGTTTTATATGGTATAGAGGCAATTCAAATTTGGAATACGGTATTTATAATTATGCATTTAATAATAATTTATTTGGTTTAGAATTTTACGATGAAAATGATAATTTATTGTTAAATAAAATTGTTTCCCCTTCGAATCCTTATTTAATTGCTTCTCAAGCAATGGTTGAATTGTCGTTATATGAATGGAACCTAGTTTTACAATGCACTACATCTAGGTATTATGTTGTAGTAGTAGGATATGCATCAAACTATTATAGTACTGGGCCATTCCATTCTGAAAGATATTATTTCAATATTCCTACTACTTATGATATTAGTTTAAGTAATTCTAATTATTATGAAAAACAATTTACGATATGTCAGGATGAAGAATGGTTATTTAATATTAGATTTGATCATTCTGGATATGAACTAATTCAAACCTTTGGTTCAAATGACACTATTATGAGTTTGTATAGTGATTATAATGTTTTATTATATGAAAGTGATAATGATGGATATGGATATAATTCATTGTTGTATTATAGTTTTAATGCAAATGAGACATATCACTTATATGTTAGACATTATAATCAAAATGTTGCAGGTGTTGAAAAAATAACAATAGTACCGTGTAGTGGTGAATTCTTTGGGTCTTTAACTACAATTGACGATTTTTATGATATAAGTATACTTAATAATCAAAATAATCATACATACCAAACATCAATACCACAATATGAATCAAAAGTTTTATTATGGACCCCTTATACATCTGGTAATTATGTTATTCATTTAGATAGTCAGTTTGATAATATGTTATATGTAATAAATCCAGAATCTAGTAATTTATTAGTTGAAGATGTTGATTATTGTGATGATTATTGCATTGATGATGATCAAGGTATATATTATTCAAATGCTGAATTAAGGAATTATTATAGTTCAAATAATACATATTTTATAATTATTTCTAAATATGATTCAACACTGGCTAGTGGTAATATAACAATGACAATAACTAAAGTTAGTTAGAAGGTGAAAAAAATGAAAAGAAAAATATATAATTCGATTTTTATGATTTTGTTTTTTGCTTTTACTTTAATATTGACTTCATGTGAAGATGACAACAATCAAGAAAAAATTGTTAGAGAAAATTTGGAATATAAAGAAATTGATACTGATTATGTTGATGATGAATCTAATCAAGATACAGTATTAACTTATTATCATGGGAAGCCATTCTCTATGAAATATGTTAATACTGGTCATGAATTAAATCTTGAATTCTATTTTGGTTTTGAAAAAAAATTTTTGGAACGTGTATCTTTAGATATAAATGATGGTATATTTAATATTGACTCAAATCAAGAATTGACTCTAAAAGCTTATAGAAAAGTAGAATGGATTACTAGTGGTTTCGTGCCAAATGATAAGGAAAAAGAACCAATTGTTACAAAAATATTTGAGTATAATAATTCTTTAGGATTTTTTATGAGTGATGAATTTGATAAAACTTTAAAGACTATTAAGTGTGGTGATGTTGTGACACTTGATGAATTATATAAGAATTATTATAAATCAGAAGAAAAAGAAATATATGATTTTGATTTTTCAAGACATGATGTTGTGACATATTGTACAGTATCTTTTTGGTATGAGTTATCATGTGATGAAAATGATTATATAAAATGTTTTGTAAGTGGTTGGAAATTAAGCGACAAAGATTGTAGTCCTTTTTACGATGCTGATTATAAACTATTTAATAAAGTTAGATTTGGAACTTATGGAATTAAATTAGAAATAATCGATGATGAAATTGTGACTTTTTGGTATGAAGACGGAGTAAAACACTATTATTAAAATAATTGATTAAAAAATTTAGTTGTTTAAAAAAGGACTGTAGAATTAAAGGTTCTTTAAAAAATCGGAGTATGATGAAAAATTCATACTCCTTTTATTATTGTTATAAGTTATAAATATACATTGTTCATTAACACCTAAAAGTGGCCTAATGATTTGTTATGCAATGATTCGGTTATCTGATTAACTATGTCTATAA
>JAFSJY010000084.1 GCA_017449215.1 Acholeplasmatales bacterium
ATGGCAATATTATAGAACGTGGTGATCATGAAGCATTATTAAATAATAAAGGAACTTATTATCAGCTATATACTGGTGCGTTCGAATTAGAATAATCCATAAATTAATGTAATATTGCAAACTATAAAATTTATGTTAAAATAAAGATAGTAATACAACTATAGTAAATACTATATTTAATATTACACCAATCAAGTAAAAAATAATTAAAAAGCACCGTGTCGGCGGTGTTTTTCTCTTTAATATTGATATAATTAAAAATGTATTGCACAAATTTATAATTATGATTATAATAAAAGTAGGAAGTACATATAAGTGCTACTCCTAATTAGTTTAACAAATAATTATGAGAGACACCGTGGCCGCGGTGTTTTTCTTTTTCTCATAATTACTTGATTTAAAAGAATTTACTTTCGTTTCTTCTTTACGTAATACATTATTATAGTAAATACTATATTTAATATTACACCAATCAAGTAAAACATGATTGAAGATCCTCCATAACATGAAATTGAATGGAGGACCTATCGTTATAATAAACATAGGCACCACCTACTTTCATGTGCTTTGGAGTAGCACCGCACTATATACTTCCCACGTATTATTATACCCAAAGTGACGATAAAAGTAAATTATAAAATATAAAAATATCTTTTAGGTAAGCCATTATTTTAAATTTTATAAAAAACATTCTAAAAGGCATCATAAAGTAATGATTTTTATTATTTTTTTATCAAAAAATATGATTTTTTAATCTGAAATCATAAAAATAGTATGTTTAATATTAGACAATAGTTTCAATTTTAATCATTAAACTATAATTATTATTTACAATAATAAATATTAATGGTAAAATTTATAACGTATTGAATAAATAGGCTATAACGACATACGTTATAATCATAGATGCTTCAGAGAGTGACGGTTTGGTGAAAAGTCATAGTAATCTAGATTATATAGATCAATGTCTAGTCTGTGGAAGAAATTAAGTAGAACCACACGTGTTACGCGTTAAGTAAGAATTAAGTGCTATATTATTTTTTAGTAATGTAGAACTAAGGTGGTACCGCGATAATTCGTCCTTAGAGCAATATGCTTTAAGGATTTTTTTTATGGGGAGGATAAAAGATGAAGGATTATAAGGATACCCTATATATGGGTAAAACTAATTTTGAAATGCGTGGTAATTTAACTAATAAAGAACCAGATATTCAAAAGAAGTGGGCTGAAATTGACCTTTATAACAAGGTAATCAGAAAGAATGAAGGAAAGAGAGAATACACATTACATGATGGACCTCCATATGCAAATGGTGATATTCATTTAGGACATGCATTAAACAAGATTTTAAAGGATTTTGTTGTTAGATATAGAAATATGAGCGGATATAAGTCTGTTTATATTCCTGGTTGGGATACTCACGGTCTTCCAATTGAAAATGCTCTTCAAAAGAGTGGTGTTTCAAGAAAAGATAAGCCAATTGCAGAATTCAGAAAGCTTTGTGAGGAATATGCTTATAAGCAAGTAGAAAGACAAAAGGTTGGCTTTAAGAGACTTGGTGTATTAGGTGATTTTGATCATCCTTATATCACATTACAGCACGATTTTGAACGTGACCAAATCTTAGTATTCGCTAAGATGGCAGAAAAGGGATTAATCTATAAGGGATTAAAGCCAGTTTATTGGTCTCCATCATCTGAATCAGCATTAGCTGAGGCTGAAATCGAATATAAGGATATTACGTCTAAGGCAATTTATTTCACATTTGCTTTAACAGATGGTGATGGCTTATTAGAGAATGCTAAATTTATGGTTTGGACAACTACACCTTGGACATTACCTTGTAACCTAGCAGTAGCCGCAGGTCCAACTGTTGAATATGTTGTATTTAATTCAAATAAGGGTAAGCTAGTTTGCGCTTATGATTTATTAAATGCTTTAACTGCTAAGTTAGGCTTAGAAAATGTAGAAGTATTAGGTACTTTAAGAGGTACTGATTTATTAAAGTATCATTACGAGCATCCATTATATCCTGGTATGATTAATAGAGTAATCAATGCTGATTATGTAACAACTACAGATGGTACTGGTTTCGTTCATATCGCTCCAGGCTATGGTGAAGAGGACTATATGGCTGGTAAGGAATATGGTCTTGAAATTAAGGTAGCTGTTGATTCAAAGGGTTACCAAACTAAGGTTGCTGGTAAGTATGAAGGATTATACTATGAAGAATCTGAAGATGTAATCATCGAGGATATGAAGAATAATGGTACTTTACTATTATTAGATCCTATCACACACAGCTATCCACATGACTGGAGAACTAAGAAGCCTGTAATCTTTAGAGCTACACCACAATGGTTCGCATCTATTGACCCAATTAAGGATGAAATTTTAGACGCTATTAAAAACGTTAATTGGAATCCAAAATGGGGTGATGTTCGTATCTCTAACATGATTAAGGATAGACATGACTGGTGTATTTCTCGTCAAAGAGCTTGGGGTGTACCTATCCCAGTATTCTACGCCGAGGATGGCACTGAAATTTTAGACCAAAAGGTATTAGCTCACGTTGCTGATTTATTCGGTAAGTATGGTTCAAATGTTTGGTTTGAAAGAGAAGCTAAGGATTTATTACCTGAAGGATTTACTCATCCAGCATCTCCAAATGGAATTTTCAAGAAGGAAAATGACATTATGGACGTATGGTTCGATTCAGGTTCAAGCTACATGCTATTAAATAGACGTGGCTTAAAGTATCCTGCTGACTTATATTTAGAGGGTAGTGATCAATATAGAGGTTGGTTCAATTCATCTATTATTACAGCTGTAGCTACAACTGGTACTGCACCTTATAAGACTGTAGTATCTCATGGATTTACACTTGATGGTCAAGGTAGAAAGATGTCAAAGTCTTTAGGTAATACTGTTGACCCAATTAAGGTATGTAATCAATCTGGTGCTGATATTTTAAGATTATGGGTAGCATCTGTTGAATATAGAGCAGATATGCCATTATCTCAGGATATCCTTAAGCAAGTATCTGAATCTTATAGAAAGATTAGAAATACTTTAAGATTCTTATTATCTAATACATCAGATTTCAATCCAGCTGATTCTTTAGCATATAATGATTTAGAGGATGTAGATAAGTATATGTATATTAAGCTTCAAAAGTTCATCTCTGAGATCAAGACTGATTATGAAAACTTTGATTTCGGTGAAATCTATAGAAGCGTAAATGCTTATATTACAAATACATTATCTCAATTCTATCTAGACTTCACTAAGGATATTCTATATATTGAAAGTCCTAAGTCAAAGAAGAGATTATCAACACAAACTGTATTCTATCAAATTCTAGATTCATTAATTAAGTTATTAGCTCCAATTTTACCTCATACAATGAGTGAGGCTTATGACAATTTACCTTATAAGACTGAAGAGGATGTATATTTAACTGATATGCCTGAGGCTAACACTAATTTAGATTCTGAATTAGAAGCTAGATTTGATGAATTCATGAAGTATCGTGATGTAATCTTAAAGAAGCTAGAAGAGGCAAGAGCTGAAAAGATTATTGGTAAGAGCTTCAATGCTAAGCTAACATTAACATTAGACGCTCAAGCTAAGAAGATTTTTGACCCAATTAAGGATTCAGCTGCTCAATTATTAATTGTTTCTCAAATCGAATTTAAGGATGGAGATAAATTCGATGTTAATGTATGTGCCGCTACAGGCTGTACATGCTCACGTTGTTGGATGATTGTTCCATTTATTGATGTAAATGAATTATGTCCAAGATGCGCAAAAATCGTAAATAACAACTAATTTTTGACATATTAGCAAAAAAATGCTAAAATTTATATAATATAAAACTATTGTGTTCAATAGAAATGGTGGTGAGAAAGTTATGGATTTCCAGATATTCTTTCTAAAAGAAAATTCAAGAATATATGACCGTGCAGAATTAATGACATTCTTAGCATCTAATCCTAACATTACACCACCAAATCTTAAAGAAAATGTAAGTAAAAGAGAATATATATTTTATCATCAAACATTAAATTTTGAAGCAAAATTTATCGTAAATAGTAAATCAGTAGTTCCACATATGGAGCGTCTTGGTGCTAAATACTTTGATGTTAATTTCTATGTAACATTCAATTTATTATTAAGCAATTATGCCGCTGAAATAATATTAGATATTATTCAAGAGATTTGCTCAAAATTTGATTTTAAGATTTTTATTGAATCTTATGGTACTGAGGTTAAGCCATTTAAGAGAACTGATGTAATCCAGCAATTCAATTTATGGAAAAAGGCCTTCGCTGATAAGTATCCAGAACAATTATCTGGATGGTATAAACTAGATTCAAGTGCTCTACATTCTGTATATACATATTTATTACAAAGAAAGAGACTTGAATTAACTTATGATCAAAATAAGCTTCAGGTATCAAATTATTATTTCTTACATGCTTTAAAATCAAGAAGTGTCTTTGTTGCCATTAAATGGGATGGTGAAAAGCCATTTATCCTACCACCATCAGTAGATGTATTAATCTATGATAATGGTAAAACTGAAAGATATTTACCTATGATAGAGGTATTATCTAAGGCAGGAAAACTATTCTCAGTATTAGATAATTATGGTACATTACAGGTATTAGAGGGCAAATATGTTTCTAAGCTTGTAAAGATATTAAATAAAGAAAAATTCGCTCCATCTAAGAGTGAATTACAATTTGTACAATTAGAAAAAATATTAGATGTTTAAAATGATAGACCGATTAAAAAATCGGTCTATTTCTTATTTTCTTATGGAATTAATTATTATATAATTAAATTAATGAAAGGACGTTATAATTATGGAAAATTACGCAAAATATATTGATCATACAATTTTAAAGGCAACTGCCACTAAAAAGGATATAGCAAATCTATGTAGTGAGGCTAATTATTATCATTTTAAGTCAGTATGTGTAAATCCTACCAATGTAGAATATGCACATGAGCTATTAAAGGGAAGTGATGTATTAGTTTGTACAGTAATTGGATTCCCACTAGGTGCTAATTCAAGTGATGTTAAAGCATTTGAAACAACAAAGGCTATCGCAGATGGAGCCGATGAGGTAGATATGGTAATTAATGTCGGTGCCTTAAAGGAAAAAGATTATGATTTAGTATTAAATGACATAAAGGCTGTAGTTAATGCGGCTAATGGAGTTTTAACAAAGGTTATTATTGAAACATGCTATTTAGACGATGAAGAAAAGGTAAAGGCATGCGAGCTTGCTAAAGAGGCTGGTGCTGATTATGTTAAAACATCTACAGGCTTTGGTACTGGTGGTGCTACTGCCTCTGATATAGCCTTAATGAGAAAGACAGTAGGTCCTGATATGGGTGTTAAGGCATCTGGTGGCATTAGAACAAAGGAAGACTTCTTAAAAATGATAGAAGCTGGTGCGTCTCGTGTTGGATGTAGCGCTGGTGTAAAGATTATGGAGGAATTAGCTAATGAGTAATATACCTACACCACATAATGAATGTATTGATAAAAATTTAATAGCAAGCGTTGTATTAATGCCTGGTGATCCACTAAGAGCTAAATATATCGCTGATAATTTCTTAACAAATGTAATTCAATTTAATGGCGTAAGAAATGTACTAGGCTACACAGGATATTATAATGGTAAAAAAATATCTGTAATGGCATCTGGTATGGGTATGCCATCAATTGGTATTTATTCATATGAGCTATATAATTTTTATGATGTAGATACTATTGTAAGAATTGGTAGTGCTGGTACATTTGATGAAAATTTAAATGTAAATGATATTGTATTAGTAAGCGAAGCTTATTCTGATACTAATTATGCTAAGATAGCCTATGGCTATAAGAATCATATTTTAAAGCCTACAAGCTCTCTAAATAAGAAAATTGAAAAGATAGCTAATGATTTAAATATTAAGGTAACGAAGGCTAGAATTTATTCATCTGATGTATTTTATTCAAAGATGGAAAGAAGCTTCCTAAAAACTAAATTTAAATGTAAGGCAGTAGAAATGGAAAGCTTTGCTTTATTTGCAAATGCTAAATATGCAAATAAGAATGCAGCTTGTATCTTAACTATCTCTGATGGTAATGGTAAGGAATTATCCGCAACAGAAAGAGAAAGAAGCTTTAAAAATATGATGGTTTTAGCCTTAAATTTAGCTAAATAATTATAAATAATACTTTCAAAGGGGTATTTTTAGGTATTTTTCCTAAATTCCCCATTTTTTATTATTTTTAAATATAAAAATAAAACTATTCATCTGATTTTTTATAAAAAAAGAAGTAATTAAACAAAAATGGCCAAAAAAGAAATTTTATTTTGAATTTTCGTTTTGATAAACTCTATTTTAAGAAAGGAGGAGCCATTATGTATAATTACTTCATGCTTGCAGGTATCATTTATAAGGATTTAGAATTTAAAACATCTAAAAATGGTACTAAATATGTTAAAATTCCACTACTAGTAGCTAAGAGCTTTAAAAATCCTGATGGTCAATATGACGCAGATTTATTCCATATCTATCTTTGGGATGTACTTGCCGATATAGCTAATGATAATTTCAAAAAGGGATCTAAGATTGGTATTAAGGGTAGAATTCAATCTAAGTTTGTAACATTAGAAAATAAGGTAGTAATTCCAGCTTACGACCTTATCGCAGAAAGATTAATATTCTTTGATTCTTTAGATTATCAGCTAGACGATTATGATTTTAACGGTAAAATGACTATTGAAAAGGAACAAGAAGAAGGAAAGGACGTTTAAATGTCCTTTTTTCTTTAATTTTACACAAGTATAGTATATAATATACTATAGGTGATTATAAATGAAGCAATATTTAGATTTATGTAAGAAAATATTAGAAGAAGGACATTGGAAGGATGATAGAACAGGTACAGGTACATATTCTATCTTCGGTTACCAAGCTAGATATAATTTAGAGGAGGGCTTCCCTTTATTAACAACAAAGAAGGTTTTCCTAAGAGGAATTATCCATGAGCTATTATGGTTTATTTCTGGTTCAACAAATATTAAGTATTTAGTTGATAATAATGTTCATATTTGGGACGACTGGGCTTATAAAGCTTATTCATTATCAGATGAATTTAAAGGCGAGACAATGGAAGAATTCGCTGAAGAAATTAAAAACGCTGATGAGAATTCTGAATTTGTTAAGAAATGGGGAGAGCTAGGACCTGTTTATGGTCGTCAATGGAGAAACTTCAATGAGCAGGGTGTAGACCAGCTAGCTAACCTAATTGATCAAATTAAGACTAACCCTAATTCAAGAAGATTAATAATTTCTGCATGGAATCCATGTGAGGTTGACCAAATGGCATTACCTCCTTGTCATTCATTTATGCAATTTTATGTAATTGATAATAAATTATCTTGTCAATTATATCAAAGAAGCGCAGATGTATTCTTAGGAGTACCATTTAATATCGCTTCATATTCATTATTTACAATGATGATTGCGCAGGTATGTGGTTTAGGTGTAGGTGAATTTATTCATACTATGGGTGATGCTCATATTTATTCTAATCACGTTGATCAGATTAAATTACAGCTATCTAGAGATGTAAGACCATTACCTAAGATGAAGATTAATCCAAATGTTAAATCAATCTTTGATTTTAAAATCGATGATTTTGAATTAACTGATTATAATCCTCATAAGGCTATAAAGGGTAAGGTGGCAGTATAATGATTAATATGATTTGGGCTATGGATGAAAATAACCTAGTAGGTAATGGTGATAAGATTCCTTGGCATATTAAAGAAGATTTAATTTATTACAAGGATAAGACTAAAGGTCAAACTGTATTAATGGGTGATACTACATATTATTCATTAAGAGGCTATTATAAGGATAAGCCACTTCCTTATGGAAAGATTTATGTAGCTACTATCGATAAGGACTTAAAAATCAACGATGGCTTAAATGAAATTGAAATGGTTTATGATTTAGTTTCATTTTTAAAACATGTTGATTTTGATTTATGGGTTTGTGGTGGTGCTACAATTTATAAAATTTCATTACCATACGCTGATAGATTATATATTTCATTTGTAAAAGGAAATCATGAAGGAGATAGATATTTCCCATCAATTGATTTTTCTAAATATAATCTAACATGGGAGAATAATACAGAACAAGTAAGATACACACTATTTGAAAGGGTGAAGTAGAATGCTTTTATTATTTGTATTGTTAGTGCTATGGGCAGCATTTACATGTATGTTCTATTTCTTAATTGATTTATCTAATTGGTATTTATTTTTATGGGTACCAGCTGGATTATTAGTAGCATTAGCAGTTGAAGTGTTGATACTATATTTATATTTATTATTAATTGGTCAGCACACTAAAAATGAGGAGCCTATTAAGCATATTTTATTAAGAAATGCATCTTGGCTATTATTTAAGCTAATAAATGTAAAATTAGAAATTGTTGGTCGTGAAAATATTCCAAATGAAACTTTTGTAGTTTATGCAAATCATAAATCTAATTTTGACCCATTCTTTATTTATTATGCTTGTCATACAAAGCCAATTACTGCAGTTGGTAAAAAGGAATTATTTAAAAGCCATATAATGAGGGTTATAGGTAATACCTTTAAGGCAGTAATAATGAATAGAGAAGATGACAGAGAGGCAGCTAAGGCCATGATTAATGCCATTAAGCAGGTTAAGGATGGAACAAGTATGATTATCTTCCCTGAGGGTGGTATTAAGACAAGAGATGTAGAGGAAATGGTTAATTTAAGAGCTGGTGCTTATAAACTAGCAGTAAAACCACAAGCTACAATCCTTCCTATCGCTATTGTAGGCTCATCTATGACAGCTAAGGTTCCATTCTATAAGAGAAAAAGAATTAAGGTTTATATTTTAAAGCCAATTACTAAGGATGATTATCAAGGACAAAATACTACTGAAATAGGAACAAGAGTAGAATCATTAATTAATCAGAAGGTAAAGGAATATGAATAAAAGTAGAAAAACTACATTCATTGCCTTTGTAATTATTGCCTTTATATTTTTATGTCTTGGTGGTTTATCAACTGTAATTGGTGCTGTAATTAAGGAAAATAGATTGATCTATTTAGGATTAACATTATTAGGAATTGGTTTTGTTTTATATGTTATTTTATTCTTCATATTAATTAAATCAGTATCTGATAAATATTCTAAGAAGGATAATAATAACGATAATAAGGAATAAGGATGTGATTATATGCCACAATATGTAAAAATTATAATTTTAATAGCAATGCTAGGAATTGTTGGCGTATTTTTCTTATTTTTCTTATTAATTACAATTAAGAAGCATAAAATCAGAAATATGTATTTGGCTATAGATCAGCTATTAAATCAAATAGTTAAGGAAAACGAGAATTTTGAATTAGCTAAATCTACAGAGCCAGAATACGATTATAAATTAAAAACAAATAATAATGTTTATTATTTAAAGGTTATTCCTAATTTTGATAGTGAAGAAATAACTATCAACAATTCAGTTAAATGGCAATTAAGAAAATCATTTAACGATGAAACAATGAGATTTGTTCCTGATGTTGAAGGATTTATTAGATATGAATTTCCAGAGGATGAAATCATTGAATCTAAAAAGAAGAAAGCAACTAATGTTAATGAAAAGGAAATGACCTTTTCAGACTTAGGATTAGATTTAAATGAGAAAAAGGATAAGAAGCAATATAAGAAAAATATTAAAATGTATATTGTATATCCAAATGCTAGATCACTATTAATGTATATTAATGAATGTGAAATGAAATTCGTAAATCCAACTACTGATGTGTATGGAACAAATGTTATTACATTTCAAGAATTAGTAAAGAATAGGGATTCACTAATTAAATAGTGGTCCCTATTTTCGTGAGGTATATTATGTCATATGATTATTTAACACTTGAATATCAAAAGATTGAAGAAAGATTAGATGCATATTTTAAAACTAATTATGCTAAAGAGGTATATTTAGCTGATAATGATATGTCATTTGAAAGAATTTTAGAAAGAAATAATGAAACACGAGAAGCATTTAATGCGATTGTAAAGCTAGGTGATATTCCACTAGGTGGCTTAGTCACAGTTAAGCCATTAATTAAAAGAAGTATGCAGGGTGGTATATTAAGCGCATCTGAATTAAATGATATTGTTGGATTATTAAATGCGACATCTAATGTTATTAGATATCAGCATGATTTAGACAATATTAAATGTGATGATGCTTTATTAGCTTCATATATTAATAATTTAGAGGAGCCAAAGGCTTTAAAGACTAATATTACACTTGCTATCTCACCAGATGGTAAGGTATTAGATAATGCATCTAGAGAGCTAATGACTATAAGAAGAAGCTTAAAGACATTAGATAATAGATTAAAAATGAAGCTTAATGAGCTAATTACTACTAAGGCTTCTTTATTAACAGAGCCTTTAATTGTTCAAAGAGATGGAAGATATTGTCTTCCTGTTAAAATTGAAAATAAGAATACTTTTAAGGGTATTGTACATGATATTTCATCTTCAAATACTACAGCCTATATTGAACCAGATGTAACATTAGAGATTTCTAATCAGATTGATACATTCACTGCCAAGGAAAAGAAAGAAATTGAGGCTATCTTAAAGGGATTAACATTGTTAGTAGCCGCTGAGGGTGAATTATTATTAAATAATTTAAAAATATTAACTAAACTAGATATCATCTTTGCTAAAGCATTATATGGTAAGGAAAATGATTATTCATTTGCTAATGTTAAGAATGAATCTAAATTTGATTTAAAGAAAGCAAGACATCCATTAATCGATAAGGATGTATGCGTTCCAATTGACATTAATTTAGGTGATAAATTTAATGTAATTATTATTACAGGTCCAAATACTGGTGGTAAGACTGTTGCCTTAAAAACTGTTGGTTTAATCCATTTAATGGCATATCATGGATTAATGATTCCAGCTAAGGAAGATTCAACAATCGGTATGTTTGATTCAATCTTAGTAGATATTGGTGATGAGCAATCTATTGAGCAATCATTATCTACATTCTCTGGTCATATGAAAAAGATTGTTAATATTCTAAATGAGGTTTCATTTAATTCATTAGTATTATTAGATGAATTAGGATCTGGTACTGACCCTAAGGAGGGCTCAAGCCTTGCAATATCAATTATTGAATATTTATTAGAATGTGGTGCTAGAGTAATTTGTACAACGCATTATAGTGAGTTAAAGACTTATGCTTATTCAAAAAGTGGTATTTTAAATGCCTCAGTTGACTTTAATGTAGATACATTAATGCCAACATATAAGCTACTTTTAGGTATTCCGGGTAAATCTAACGCAATTGATATTGCCTATAAGCTAGGCTTATCTCCTAAAATCATAGAAAGAAGTAGGCAGGAATTAGAAAATTCTAAGAGTGAATCTTCAGAATTAATGGGTAATCTTGAAGAAGAGATGAACTCATTAAGAAAGAAGGAGGAATTATTAGAGGCTAAGCTTAAGGAGGCTGAAAATAAGTCTTATCAATTATCAAAAGAAAAGATAGAGCTTGTTAAACAAACAGATAAGATTATTAATGATGCTAAAAAGGAAGCCGCTAAGATAATTTCTGATACTAAGGCTGAGGCTAATAGATTAATTCAAGAAATCAAGAATATGTCTTCAACTGATTTTAAGGAACATGAATTAATTCAATTAAAGACTAAAACAAATAAATTAGATAACGATAAATATAATGATGAGGCTATCTTTGAGGAGGAATTCAAGGAAGGCGATTATGTTTATGTTAAGACATATGAAAAATATGGTTCAATTAGAAAGATTTCTAAGGGTAAATATACAGTAACAATTGGTCAATTTGATATTGATTTTAAGAAGACTGAATTAACTCACGCTGAAAAACCAAAGGAAAAGAAGAAAAAGGAAACAAGAATGAGTGGATATAATCCAGCATCTCATGTTTCACTATCCTTAGATTTAAGAGGTAAAAGAGTTGAAGAGGTTGATTATTTAATGGATCAATATATCGACCAATGCCTATTAGGTAATTTAGACCAGGTATCAATCATTCATGGCTTTGGTACTGGTGCTGTAAGAAAAAAGGTACAGGAATATTTAAAGAATTGTCCTTCAGTTAAAAAATACCGTTATGGCGGTGAGGGTGAAGGATTAAATGGAGTAACTATCGTTTATTTCAAGTAGGTGATATTTTGAAGGCAGCTATTATTTTAAAGAATGCTTATCTTAATAATTTTAATAAAAATGACTATGATATAGTTATCGGGGCTGATAGAGGAGCTTATTTTGCTATAAGCAATAATATTAACCCTGATATCTCTATTGGAGATTTTGATTCAGTTAATGATAGTGAATTTGAATTAATTAAAAAGAATTCTAAAAAAATCATTAAATTAAATCCTATTAAGGATGAATCAGATACTCATGAGGCTATAGAATTAGTTAAGGATTATGATAAAATCATAATTTTTGGTGGAATTAAGGGTAAAAGAATTGAGCATCTATTTGCGAATATTATTGATTTAATTAATCATAAGAATTTATCAATGATAGATGAAAATTCTTTAATAGAAACAGTTAATGATAATAATTATGTAATAAATAAGGATTATAAATTTGTTTCATTATATTCGTTAGATAATGAAAGTATTATTTCATTAGAGGGATTTAAATATAGTTTAAATAATTATCATTTAAAATATAATGATCCATTATGCTTATCTAATGAAATAATAAATAATCCTAAAATTAATTTAATTAAAGGAAGATTATTAATTATTTATAGTCATGGAGATTAAAAGCTATAAATCATATTTAATTCCATCATTAATAGCTACCGTATTTTTATCTACCTATGTAATTTTAGATGGATTCTTTATTGGATTAAAATTATCAGATTTAGGCCTATCAGCTATTAATATTGGCTGGCCTGTAATTGCGATTATTCATACATTAGGCATTGCCTTAGGTATATCTGCAGGTATTTATATTTCAAGACATAATGCTTTAAATGAATATGATAAAGCAAATAAAGCTAAATTAACCTCATTTTTAATAGCTTTAGGCTTTGCCATTATATTTTCTATATTAATTTATGTTTTTAGAAAGCCATTATTATATGCCTTTGGGGCAGATGATATTGTTTATCCATATGCCGATGAATATCTTACCTATTATATATTATTTGGTGGTATTGTCTTTGTTTTAGGACCATTATTAATTCAATTATTAAAGAATAGTGGTAAATCTAAAATAGCAATGATATCTAGTATTACAGCTGTTTCATTAAATCTATTATTAGATTATCTATTTATCATTCAATTTGATTTAGGATTAAAGGGTGCTGCCCTAGCCTCTGTAATAGGACAGGGAGTATCATTTATAATTTCATTTATATTTTATTTTAAGGAATTTAAGGGAGTATCATTTAATAAAAAATATATAAAGGATTTGTTCGTATGTGGAATAGCTCCTTATGTATTATATTTTTCTTATGATATTATTTTAATAATAACAAATAGAATTGCTGGATATTATAATGGTAATGAGGCTATTGCCACATACGCATTATTAACCTATGTTTTATATATCATAAATGCAATATCTCAGGGTATTGGAGATGGTATTCAGCCTTTATTTTCTTATTATTCAGCTAAGGATGATAAGCAAACATTAAGAAGGTATTTATTTAAATCCTTATTAATAGCATTAATAATTAATATAATTATTGTAATTTTATTTGTAATATTTAAAAAGCAGATAGCAACTCTATATAATTTATCTGATACAGGACTAAATATATTCCTATACGCGGCTATATTTTATGCTATATCATATATATTTATTACTATCTCAAAAATATTATCATCATATTTTTATTCAACTAATAATACAATCTATGCCAATATCATAGTTATGGCAGAGCCTTTTATATTAACTCCACTTTGTTATTTATTATGTATTCCATTTGGCTTTGATGCCCTATGGTGGAGCTATTTATTTATTCAAGTATTATTATTTATATTATCAGTATTTTTATATATTAAATCAGAAAGGATATAGCCTATGGATGGTTTTTTACTTATAGATAAGCCAAAGGGTATTACATCTCAAACAGTTTGTAATATTGTTAAGAAAAAGCTTAATATAAATAAATGTGGCCATAATGGAACATTAGATCCTAATACAACAGGTATTATGCTAATAGCTATTAATCAGGCTACTAAATGCTTAAAGCTTTTAAATGAGCATGATAAGGAATATATCGCTACTATTATCTTTGGTTTAGATTCTAATACCCTAGATATGGATACTAAGGAAGAAATAAAATCTATTGATATGGAAGTTAATATAGAGGATATTAAATTAGCCTTAGATAAATTAAAGGATGAGGAATATCAATTACCTCCTTTAACTAGCGCTATTAAAATAGATGGTAAAAAGCTATATGAATATCAAAGAAGTAATATCGATATAGATATTAAGCCAAGAAAAGTAAAATTATATGATTATGAAATAGTATCTCCTTTAAGAGATTTTAATGGTCATAAGGAAATAGATGTTAGGGTTAAGGTATCTAAGGGATATTATGTAAG
This sequence comes from Acholeplasmatales bacterium, assembly GCA_017449215.1. Lineage (GTDB taxonomy): Bacteria > Bacillota_I > Bacilli_A > Acholeplasmatales > Anaeroplasmataceae > Anaeroplasma. The sequence goes on from JAFSJY010000084.1 coordinate 14,706, forward strand.
AGCATTAGCTCGTGACTTAGGTAAGATGCTAGGTGGTTGTGCTATCTTACATGAATTAAGAAGAACTAAAATGGATGATTATGATGTTAAGGATGCTATTAAATTAGATGATTTAAGTGAAAATAATGTAGTTGGTATAACTGATTTTTTAAAGTATCCATCTGTTGAAGTATTAGATTATATGAGAAAGCTTGTTCTAAATGGAATAGAGCTAGATAGCCGTCAAACTAATCTAAAAGGTGTCTTTTACGTTACTAACAATTGTGATATAATTGCTTTATATGAAGAAATTAGCGAAAATAAGTATAAACCAATTTTAATTTTTAAGTAAGCTGGTGTTAATTTGATTTCTATTTATATTAAAGATAAAAATTTCATAACAGTTCCAGAAAAAATATGCGCAGCTATCGGTAATTTTGATGGTGTGCATTTAGGTCATCAAAGATTAATTGAGGAATGTAAGAAGCAATGTGCTGAAAAGGGATATAAGAGTGCTGTATTAACTTTTTATCCACACCCTTCAGTATTTTTAAAGAAAATGACTAATTATCCTTTATTAACTCCACTTGAAACCAAAACAGAGGTTATTTCAAGGCTTGGGATTGATTATTTAATCGTTGTTGAATTTAATGAAGAGTTAGCATCTATGACTAAAGAGGAATTCATGACTGCGATGCATCAAATGAATATTGTATCTTGTGTATGTGGATATGATTTCACATTTGCTAGAAAGGCAGAGGGTACAATTAGAGATTTAGAGAAGGAATTTGAATTCCATGAGGTTAAAAAATATGTTTATGATGATGTAAGAGTATCATCTACTTTAATAAGAGAATTAATTAGAGAGGGAGATATTCATGAGGCTAATAGATTATTAGGTAGACAATATACTATTAGTGGTAAGGTAAGATATGGCTCTCAAACAGGAAGAACTATAGGCTTCCCAACAGCGAACATCAACTATAGAAATGCATTTTTACCAAAAACTGGTGTATATTTCGTTAATGTAATATATGATGGAGAAATCTATTTAGGTATGGCTAACATCGGTCATAATCCTACTGTAAATTTCTCTGATGAAATAAAATTAGAGGTAAATATATTTAATTTTGATTCCGATATTTATGATCAAAGATTAGATATAGTATTCATTGAAAGAATTAGAGATGAGCATAGATTTAATAATTTAGAGGAATTAAAGAAACAATTGATTATCGATAAGGCACAATGTCTTGAATATGCTGGAGATATGAATTATACAAAATAGGTGAAATATGAAAAAAAGAAATTTAGGATTAGTTTTATTATTAGAAATAATAACCCTTGGTATTTATGGTTTTATCTTTGACTATTATTTTGTAAAGGATTTAAATGAAAAGGAAAAGAGCTTACCAGTTATTATTGATGTATTAACTGCCGTATTACTTGGTATAATGACATTTAATGTAGCTTGGCTAATTAGACAGTTTAATTTATTTAAAAAGACTGATAAATACTTTAATTCAAATAATCATATTTTAAATTTCGTATTAACTATTTTATTCTTAGGTATAATTCCTATTGTTATAATTCAAAATCAAATTAATAAATCAGAAAATAATTAAAAATAAAACTTGATTATATTAGCTATGTTTGATATAATTTGAGCGTGCGTTTACCAAGATTGTGGATTTATCCTATATTCCCAGTCCTAGTAAATCGTGAATATTTATATGTAATAGGAGGAAAAGAAAATGGCATTATCTAAGGAAGTTAAGGCAGAAATCATTAAGAAGTATGGTAAGAACGACAAGGACACAGGTTCTACTGAAGTTCAAATTGCTATCTTAACTGCTGAAATCAATGAGTTAAATACTCACTTCGAAACTCATATTCATGATTTCCACTCTAAGAGAGGATTAATGAAGAAGATCGGTCAAAGAAGAAGCTTATTAGCTTACTTAAAGAGCGAAGATTTAAAGAGATACGAAGAATTAATTAAGTCATTAGGTTTAAGAAGATAATTAAGAAGGATGAGAAATCATCCTTTTTTATTTTATTTGGCCGAAATTCGTGATAAAATAAAGATAGTTTTGGTTTAAGGTGAAGAATATGACTTTTAAAGAAAAAATCAATAATAGTGAAATTATTGATGAAAGACTCCAATTAAAAAATAGAAGAATAATGGATAAAAAATCTAGATTAAAATCAGTACTTTTAGCATTAATTATTGTCGCTTATACATTAATAATTAATATTACTAAAATTATGAAGCTAGATAAGGAGGAATTCTTTTCTAATTTTGGTACAGATGAATTCTTAATTTTATTATCCTTCGTTTTACTTGGATTTAAGATTATTTTTTCATGTATTAAATCATTCACTAAAAAGTCATTATTTCAATTAAATCATATAACAGCCTATACCATTATAGATGCTTGTAATATGCTTATATTAGTTGGATTATTTGCTATAAATATTTATAACTATTCAACTATTTTAGATTTAGGTAATAATTGGGATAAGGATAATACCTTCTGGCAAAATATTGGAAATTTAATCCTAAAGGATTTCTTCCATTCAATGCTATTCTATATGACAATTATTATTAATATTCCTGTATTATTTAAATTCATTATATTCTCTATTACTAATGGAGCTATATTATATGTATCGTTTATAACTGCAGTAGTAGCCCCAATTATGGTTATATGCTATTTAAAAAGAACAAATAGAATATTCTTTGAATACTGTGATTATGATAATAAATATTATTTAATTAGAAAAAGATATATTAATAAATTTGGTTATGGATTTAAAAGATTTTGTATAAAGCTTATCATTATTTTAGCTATTTTTTGGCTAAATTTTGGATTATTTAGCTTAGCCTTTAATTCTATGGCTGCGACTAATGAAAGCATCAATATAGTAAAATATATTATGCCAGCATATATAACTGGATATTTAGTATCACTACTTTATTTATATAAGAGTAAGATGGAAAATAAGGTATATTCTAAATGTGAAAGACATCTTCATGCCTCTGAATCTATTGAAAAGGTAGAGGAAAGATATGAAAGAAATAGAAAAATAGATGAATACATTAAAAACCAAGATCCTAATAGATTTGCGGAAGAATGACCACTAAGGTCATTTTTTCTTTTATGTCATATCTTATATATTAAACTAAGTTTAATAAAATTTTATTTTTAACTTACATATATTAAAGTTTGTGTTATAATAGTTGTGTTTGAGAATAAAAGATGAAGAAAATAGGAGAAAAGAAGATGAGTGAAATTAAGCGCTTCGAGTACAACTGGGCAGGACGTCCACTTGTTATCGAAATTGGAGAAGTAGCTAAGCAAGCAAATGGCGCATGTTTAGTTCATTACGGAGATAGTACAGTTTTATCTGCAGTTGTTTCAAACAATGTAGAATCTACAGCTGACTTCTTCCCATTAATGGTTTTATACCAAGAAAAATTATACGCAGCAGGTAAAATCCCTGGAGGATTTTTAAGAAGAGAGGGTCGTGCATCAGAGCATGAAACATTAGTTTCTAGATTAATCGACCGTCCAATTAGACCAATGTTCGCAGATGGCTTTAATAATGAGGTTCAAATTATTAATACAGTTTTATCTGCAGATCCAGATTGCACTACTGAAATGGCAGCAATGCTAGGTTCATCTATTGCATTAATGATTTCTGATATTCCATTTGAAGGACCTATCGCTGGTGTTAAGGTTGGTAAGGTTAATGGTGAATTATTAATTAACCCTACTCCAGCACAAATGGAAGAGACTACTATCAATTTAACAGTAGCTGGTACTCATAAGGCTATCAATATGGTTGAGGCTGGTGCTAAGTTCGTTTCAGAGGATGAAATGTGGGAGGCATTAAAGTTCGGTCATGCTGAAATTCAAAAATTATGTGAGTTCCAACAAGAGATTGTTAAGGAATGTGGCAAGGAAAAGTATGTTCCTACATTATTCTGTGTAGATAAGGAAATTGAAACACAGGTTAAGGCATATGCTGAAGAGAAGCTTATTAAGGCTATTAGAGTTGAGGATAAGCTTGAAAGATATGCAGCTATCGATGCTGTAAATGCTGAAACTTTAGAAAAGTTTGGTCAAAAGGTATTCGTTAAGGATTTAGGCGATATCAAGGTTGAGGATAGAGAAGCTAAGGAGCTTTATCTAAAGAATGTTCAATATACATTAGATGAAATCTTACATGGCGAGGTTAGAAGAATGATCGCTGTTGATAAGATTAGACCTGATGGACGTGCTGTTGATGAAATTAGACCTTTATCATCAAGAATTGATGTATTACCACGAGTTCATGGTTCTGCATTATTTACAAGAGGTCAAACACAAAGCTTAGGTACTGTTACATTAGGACCTTTAAGTGATTCACAAATTATTGATGGATTAGGACAAGAGGATAATAGAAGATTTATGCTTCATTATAACTTCCCTCAATTCTCAGTTGGTGAAACTGGTAGATATGGCGCACCTGGTAGAAGAGAAATCGGTCATGGTGCTTTAGGTGAAAGAGCATTATCTTATGTTATTCCAAGTGAGGAAGAATTCCCTTATACAATCAGAGTTGTATCTGAAATTTTAGAATCAAATGGTTCTTCATCTCAGGCTACAATTTGTTCTGGTACATTAGCATTAATGGCTGCCGGTGTTCCTATTAAGGCTCCAGTAGCTGGTATCGCAATGGGTTTAATTATGACTGACCCTGAGCATTATACAATTTTAACTGATATCCAAGGTATGGAAGACCATTTAGGAGATATGGACTTCAAGGTAGCAGGTACTAGAGATGGTATCACAGCTTTACAAATGGATATTAAGGTAAGAGGTATTTCTTATCAAATTCTAAAGGAAGCATTAGCTCAAGCTAAGAAGGGTAGAATGCAAATTCTAGACCATATGGCAACAACTATTGCTGAGGTTAGACCAGAATTATCTAAGTATGCTCCAAAGGTTGTTACAGCAACTGTTAACCCAGATAAAATTAAGGACATCATTGGTGCTGGTGGAAAGACTATCAATGCTACAATCGAGAAGTTTGATAATGTTAAGATTGATCTTGAACAAGATGGTAGAGTATTCGTTATGCATTCAGATATGGCAACAGCTAAGGCTTGTCTTGATTACATCGTTAATTCAGTAAGAGAGGCTGAGGTTGGTAAGATCTATACTGGTAAGGTAGTAAGAATTGAGCCATATGGTGCTTTCGTTGAATTATGGGAAGGTACTCAAGGCTTATGTCATATTTCAAGACTTGCTCTTGAAAGAGTTGAAAAGGTTGAGGATGTTGTATCTTTAGGTGATGAAATCATCGTTAAGTGTACATTCATCAACGATAAGGGTCAAATTGATTTATCTCGTAAAGATGCCTTAAAGGATGCTCAAAATCGTTTTGCTAAGAAGGAAAACGAAGAAGCTAAAGCTGAATAATTAATAATTGATGTGTCTAAGTGGATTAGACACATCTTTTTAATAAATAATTTGAAAATAAACATTATTTTGATATAATATCTTAGGTGCTAAGGTAATCGAGCAGAAATGTTAGGAAAGTCCATGCTAGCACAGGCTGTGATGCCTGTAGTGTTTGTGATAGTATAATAAATAAAGCTATGCATCTTTTAGATGACGGCGGGAGTAGCCTAAGTCTTATGATATGGTAATCTCCTATAAAGTGCCACAGAAACGAAACTTAGGGAAACCTAAGGGTGAAACGTTGGTAAACCCCACAAGCTAGAAACCCAAATTTTGGTAGGGGAACTTCCAAGACCAAACCGAAGGTATGAGGAAGAAGGGAAGCCTTAGATAAATGATTACCACCGAAAGGTACAGAACATGGCTTATGAGGCACTAAAAGGGGGATTCGTCCTCCTTTTTTTCTTGTGTTTTATGTATCAATAGTGATATAATTTACAAAAAAGCGTAGGTGATTTAATGAATACTGTACAAATGTCATATTTCATAGCACTAATTGTATCACTACTTTCTTTAATAATTTTCTTAAGAAAAGGTATTGAAAGAAGGAAAAATAAATTACTATCAATTGCCACATTAAATATTCTTTTATCATCTATTTTAATGTATTTAAATAGAACGATTGAGAACGTGCAATATAGTGTTTTTTCTCATTATTGTTATCATTTCCTACATTGTGTTTTCCCATTTCTATTTTTCTTATATGTAGTAGATTTAATTGGTAGATGGTACGATATAAAAAAATATAAGACTATATTGATGCTTATACCTGTAATAGTATTCTATGGAATACTAATTTCTAATCCATTTACTGATTTTGCATTTACATATACAAATGGAGTATATAAAAGAGGAGCAGGTATTTATTTTGAATATGGTGCCGCATCCTTTTATATGATATGTGGTGTTTACTGGATAATAAAATATAGAAAGGCTATAGGTACTAAGAAAACAATAGATTTTATTCTATTCTTAGCTTTAATTACATCTGGTGTATTAATTCAATTAATAAATTCAGAAATAAAGGTAGAATTATTCCTAACAAGCTTAGGCTTATTATCTATTGGATGTAATATTGAAAATAGAGATCAGGTTGTTAATAGACAAACTGATTGCTATAACGCTGATACTTTAGTTGGTGATAATGAGCAATATATAAGAGCTGGATTCAAATACAATCTATACTTTATCAATATTGCTAATTTAAATATCTTACTAAATTATTATGGTGTTAATAAATTTAATGAGATTTTAAATAAAATCGGTTCTCATTTAAAGAAATTAATTTATAAAAATGATACTGTATATTATTTAAATTCAGGTGCCTTTATTTATTTAACATTTGATATCGAAAATGATAAAACAGATAAAATTATAGTCGAATTAAATCATATTAATGAATTAACTGAGCTTAATATAGGTGTTTCAGTATTAAGAATAAGTGTTCCTGACATGGTTGATTCTGTAAATGAAATATTAAATATATCAAAAAAGGTTAATATAAAGGATAATTACATCAAAAAATTAAGTTCATCTGTAATTGATAAAATAAAAAGAGAAACTTTAGTTGAAAAGGCTATAAGATATGCAATAAACAATAATTCATTTACAGTTGTATATCAGCCTATAATCTCAACAAAAACAGATACAGTTCATTCATTAGAGTCTTTAACTAGAATAAATGATCCAAATATAGGATTTATATCACCTGATGAATTTATTAAGGTGGCTGAGGATACTGGATTAATTTATGAATTAAGTGAAAAAATATTTGAGCATGTTGTAAGTGATATTAAGAAGGGCGAATTTAGTAATTATAATCTAGATCATGTTGCAATAAATATATCTAGACTTGAATTAAATAGATTAGATTTACCTGAAACCTTAAAGGCTATTATTGATAAATATGGAATTGATATTTCATTTATTAATCTAGAAATAACTGAAACTCATCAAAGTGAGGATAACTCTTTATTATTAAAGACATTTAATAGGTTAAAGGAAATTGGATTTAAATTCTCATTAGATGATTATGGTACTGGCTTATCTAATATTTCATCTATTTATGAAATGGATTTTGATATTGTAAAAATCGATAAATCAATATTATGGAATAGTACTAAGTCAGAAGGATATAAGGCTATTTTAGATAGTAATATTGAAATCTTACATAATTTAAAATTCAAGCTTGTATCTGAAGGTGTTGAAACTAAGGAGCAGGTTGAATATTTAAAAAATCATGGTGTTGAATATATTCAAGGATATTATTATTCAAAGCCGATTGATTATGATAAATTAGTAGAATACTTAAAAGTGAAAAATATGTAAGAAGTGATGGCTCATTTTCATTGAAAATGGGCCTTGTTTTTGTTAAAATAAATTGGAAAGTGAGGAATGGTTATGGATATTGAAAAGTTAAAGCAAAGACAAACTAAAATAAGAAATTTCTGTATCATTGCTCATATTGATCATGGAAAATCAACCTTAGCTGATAGAATACTAGAAATTTGTGAATCTGTTGAGCAAAGGGAAATGCAAGAGCAATTACTAGATTCTATGGAGCTAGAGCGTGAAAGAGGAATTACAATTAAATTAAACGCTGTTGCGTTAAAGTATAAAGCAAATAATGGTATTGAATATGAATTTCATTTAATTGATACTCCAGGACATGTAGACTTTACATATGAGGTATCAAGAAGCCTAGCTGCCTGTGATGGTGCTATCTTAGTTGTAGATGCAACACAAGGTGTTGAGGCTCAAACATTAGCTAATGTATATTTAGCATTAGATAATAATTTAGAGATTTTACCATTAATTAATAAAATTGATTTACCTAGTGCTGATCCAGAAAGAGCTAGACATGAAATAGAGGATGTTATTGGTCTTCCAGCCTATGATGCAGTATTAGCATCTGCTAAAACTGGTGTTGGTGTAAAGGATATATTAGAGCAGGTTGTTGAATATATTCCAGCTCCAACTGGAAATATAGAGGCTCCTTTAAAGGCTTTAATATTTGATTCAGCATTTGACCCTTATAGAGGTGTTGTAGTTTTAATCTGCGTTAAGGAAGGTATGGTCAAGGTTGGAGATACAATCCAATTTATGGCTACTGGATTAAATTATCAGGTTGTAGAATTAGGTGTTAGAACTCCTAAGGAAGTAAAAAGAGATTATTTGATGGCTGGTGATGTAGGTTATATTACAGCCTCAATTAAGGATATTAATAATGTTCATGTAGGTGATACTGTAACTTTAGCATCTAATCCTGCAGATACTCCACTTCCAGGATATAAGCAAATGAATCCAATGGTATTCTGTGGTTTATATCCAATTGATTCTAAGCAATATCAGGATTTACATGATGCCCTAGATAAGCTAAAGCTTCAGGATGCTTCATTAGTTTATGAGCCTGAAACATCTCAAGCCCTAGGCTTTGGATTTAGAACTGGTTTTTTAGGCTTATTACATATGGATATTATTAAGGAAAGAATATCAAGAGAATTTGGTATTGATTTAATCGCTACTGCCCCATCAGTTAATTATCACGTATACTTAACTGATGGTACTAATATTGAAATTGATAACCCTGCTGATTTACCTGAGGTTCAGCGAATTGATAGAATTGAAGAGCCATTTGTTAAGGCTACTATTATGACTCCATCTGAATTTATTGGAGCTGTAATGGATTTATGTCAAAAGAAGCGTGGTACTTTTATTGACATGCAATATGTAGAAGAAACTAGAGCGGTTATTCATTATAATATTCCACTTTTAGAAATAGTATATGATTTCTTTGATAAGCTAAAGAGCTATACAAAGGGCTATGCCTCATTTGATTATGAACTAGGTGATTATGAAGCATCTAAGCTTGTTAAGATGGATATTATGCTAAATGGTGATCCAGTTGATGCCCTATCAACTATCGTTCATAAGGATTTTGCTTATGATAGAGGAAGAGTTTTAGTAGAAAAATTAAAAGAAATTATTCCAAGACAGCAATTTGAGGTTCCAGTTCAGGCTGTTATAAATCATAAGGTTATTGCTAGAAGCGATATTAAGGCATTAAGAAAAGATGTATTAGCTAAATGCTATGGTGGAGATATTTCTAGAAAGAAAAAGCTTCTAGAAAAGCAAAAGGAAGGAAAGAAAAAGATGAAGGCTATTGGTACTGTAGAGGTACCACAGGAGGCATTCCTTGCAATCCTTTCAACTGATGAAGATTAATAAAGGCTATCAGGCGCCTTTAAAAGCCTGAAGAAAGAAGGAAATAGAATGAAGAAGGATAATTGTCCATATTGCCAACAAGGTGAATTCTTGGCTAAATTTGGTGTTTTAGCATTCGAGACTGAAACATCTGAGGTTATTGTATTTAAGGATCAGGCTAATAAAGGTAGATGCATTGTTGCATATAAGGCTGATCACGTAGCTGAAATCAAGGATTTAAGCGACGAAGAAAGAAATAAGTTTATGAAGGATGTAGCTGATGTAGCTAAGGCTATCGATAAGGCTTATCATCCTTACCGTATCAACTATGGTGCATTTGGTGATACTTTAGGTCACTTACATTTCCATATCGTACCTAAGTATGAGGGTGGAGATTCATTTGGTGGTATGTTCGTTATGAATCATGGTGCTGAAAATTATGCTAGTGAGGCTGAAATTAACGAAGTTATCGCTAATTTAAAGAAGTATTACAAGGCTTAAATATAATTTTTGACTAAAAGGCGGAAATCCGCCTTTTTTTGATTGATTTATTAAATTCATAGTATTATAATATGTTTGTCATATTAAGGGGAGCCTTAAGGCTGAGAGGAATTAATATTCGACCCTTGACCTGATCTAGGTAATGCTAGCGTAGGGAATAATGTGAGAGTTATTAATATACTCAAAACTATTCTTTTTTGTAAAGCATGTCCTAGCGGACATTTTTTTATTTTAAAAAGAAGGAGAAGAAGGAAAAAATGAATAAAAAAATTTCAGTTAGAGTGCTTGCTGAAATAGCAATCTTTGCTGCATTAGGCTTTGCACTTGACGCCCTTCAAGGTGGTATTTTTAAGGGCGTATTCGCAAATGGTGGATCTATTGGTCTTGCTATGGTACCTGTATTCATCATTGCGTATAGAAGAGGCTTATTACCAGGAATCGCTTGTGGTTTAGTATTAAGCTTTGTTCAGATGCTTGGTGGTGTATACATTATTAGTAGTGCATCATATAGTGGTGCTATGAAGGTTTTAGCTCCATTTGCACAAATATTATTAGATTATGTATTAGGCTATACAATCGTAGGTATTGCAGGTGCATTCTCTGGTAAATATAAGAACGCATCTAACTTTAATCAAAAGATTTTATGGATTGTTGTTGGTACAGTAATCGGTGGCTTAGGTAAGTATGCTTGCCACGTATTAGCAGGTGGCTTATTCTGGTTAGATCCTGAAATTGAATTTATGGGTGTAAACGGTGGCTCTTGGTTATATACATTTGTTTATAATGGTGCTTATTGTATTCCAAATATTATTATTTGTACTCCAGTTATGATTTTAATTGCTAAGGTATATCCTGCATTCCTAGAACCAAAGGAACAAGAAAAGGTAGACGCTAATGTTATTACTGATGAGCCTGAGGAAATTTCAGAATTTAAGGAGGCTAAGTAATATGGATAATAAGAAATTAGTTGGTATTATATCTGCAGTAATTGGTGCTGTTATATTTACATTATCATTAGTATTCTATATTTTAAGCTTTGGTAGTGAAGATTATGCAGAATATGGTGCTGAATTCTGGGCAGATAGTGATTATTTAGTATTTATGATTATTGGTATTTCATATTCAGTATATGGAATCATCACTGTTTTAAAGGAAGGAACAGAGGGCTTCAATTTTGTTAAGGCTACAACATTTACTTTAGCATTTACAGGCTTTATTGATGTAGCATATTGCTTCGGAAAATTCTTCAGGGCAATTGCTAAGGGTAACGGCTTTGATGCATGGCATTTCAATTTTGGTCTTGCTGGTTTATTATTACTAGGTCTTGGTATCTTAGTATATTACATGAATAAGAAGAAAGAAATTACAACAAAGTAATTTATATATCCTAGGGATTAATATCCTTAGGATATTTTTTTATTATTTATGTCTACTTATGTTAACCAAAATATGATAAAATGAAATCAAGGAGAAATAAACATAATTATTTTATAAAAATGATAATGTTTAATATAGGATTATGCGAGGATTATACATTCATATACCATTTTGTAAAACAATATGCTCATATTGTGACTTTCCTAAAAGGCTAGCAGATTCAAATTTATTTGAAACATATCTAAATCGTCTAATTGAGGAGATTAAATCATATAAGAATGAGTTAAATGATATCATATCAGTTTATATCGGTGGTGGCACACCAAATGTATTACCATTGAATTTATTAAAAAGATTATTTGATGAAATCAAAATCTATTTAGATAATTCAAAGGAAAATACTATTGAATTAAACCCAGAGCTGGTAACAAATGAGCTATGTGAATTATTAAATGAATATAAATTTAATAGAGTATCCTTAGGCATCCAATCATTTGAACCTGATTCAATAAAGTTATTGAATAGACATCATACTCAAAATGATATTATGAATGCGTTTAGCTATTTAAGAGCTAATAATATTACTAATATTAACTGTGATTTGATGTTTGGAATGCCAAATACTAGCTTAAACAATGTCAAAAATGATATTGAATATGTTTTATCATATAATCCAACTCATATATCATATTATTCATTAATCATTGAGGAGCACACTAAATTATATTTAGATATTAAGAATCATAAAATAAAAGAACCAGATGAGGATTTAGAGGCTGATATGTATTCATATATCAATTCTAAATTAAAGGAGGCTGGCTTCAAACATTATGAGGTTTCTAATTATGCTAAGGACGGATATGAAAGTATTCATAATAAGCTATATTGGACTTGTAATGAATATGTAGGTGTAGGTATTGGAGCCTCTGGATATATTAATGGTGTAAGATATTCTAATAATTTAGGTATTAATTCTTATTTAAAGAGTTTTATTAAAGATAGTGAAGAAATATCACTAGAAGATCAAAAAAAGGAATTTATGATGCTGGGATTAAGAATGTTAAAGGGAATTAATGTCGAAGAATACGTTAAAAGGTTCAAAAATGCCCCTACAATCGATTTTCCTGTAATAAATGACTTAGTATCTAAAGAATTATTAAAAATCGAAAATAACCAAATTAAAATACCTGAGGATAAATTCTTCCTAGGTAATATTGTTTGGAGGGAATTTGTATGAAAAAGGAATTAGGAATTGCTAAAAGAAGAGATGATAATGATGCTATCTTTTATCGATTAGCAGATTTTAAGTATTATTTAGAATATAATTTGAGATTATCTGAAAATACTATAAATGCTTATATGACTGATTTATATCAATATGAGGAATTCATGGTTGTATATGAAAAGATTGAGGATGAGGAAGAAATCGAAAGAGAAGATATCAATAAATATATTCAATCCTTAAAAAGAAAGAAATTATCTAAGCAATCTATTTCTAGAAAGATAATCGCTATAAAAGAATTTCATAAGTTCTTATTTAAAGAAAAGGTAACTAGAGAAAATCTAGCTGAGAGTATAGATACACCAAAGGTAGATAAAAAGCTTCCTGAGGTATTATCCATAGATGAAATTTCTAAGATGATTAATTCTATAGATGGAGATGATCCATTATCATTAAGAAATAGAGCTATGATGGAGGTACTATATTCATCTGGTTTAAGAATTTCTGAATTATTATCCTTAACTAATGAGCAAATCCATTATAAGGACCAATACTTAAGTATTACTGGTAAGGGCGATAAGGAAAGAATTGTGCCGCTTGGATATTATGCAGTTATAGCTTTAAGAAAATATATGGGTGAGGCTAGAGATTCTTTACTAAATGGTAAAAAATCTAATTTAGTTTTCTTTAATTACAAGGGTGATATGATGTCTAGACAGGGCTTTTTTAAATATATTAAAAAGCTCGCAGAGGAAAATGGAATCACTAAGGAGATATCTCCTCATACAATTAGACATTCATTCGCCACTCACCTTTTAGAAAATGGAACTGATTTAAGAACAATTCAGGAAATGCTTGGTCATGAGGATATATCTACAACTCAGATTTATACTCATCTAGATAGATCAAGAATTAAGGCTGAATATGATAGAAGCCATCCTATGGCAAATAATAATTTTGTAAGAAAGGAGAAATAAATGTATAAGAGAATATTTTTAATTGTAATTGATTCTGTTGGATGTGGTACAGCACCACTATCTTATAAATTTGGTGATTATGGTGCAAATACAATTAAGCATATTAGTGAAGCTACAAATGGTATTACATTACCTACCCTAGAAGCCTTTGGATATGGAAACATAACCGAGATTAAGGGTGTAAAGAAAAATGATAAGCCAATTGCTTATTATGGTAAGATGGATGAATTATCAAATGCTAAGGATACAATGGCTGGTCATTGGGAAATGATGGGTATTGAAACTAAGGTACCTTTTGTTACATTTACTGATACTGGTTTTCCAAAGGAATTAATAGAAGAGCTTGAATTAAAAACAGGTCATAAGGTTATTGGTAATAAGGCCGCATCTGGAACTGAAATTATAAAGGAATTAGGAGAAGAACATATTAAAACTAGAAGTATGATAGTTTATACATCAGCTGATTCAGTTTTACAGATTGCTTGTCACGAAAAATATTTTGGCTTAGATGAGCTATATCGTTGTTGCAAGATAGCAAGAGAAATCTGTATGAAGGATGAATATAAGGTTGGTAGAGTTATCGCAAGACCATTTATAGGTGAAAATAAGGATAATTTTACAAGAACAAGTAATAGACATGATTATGCCCTATCTCCAACTGGTAAGACAGTTTTAGATGAATTAAAGGAAAATGGTTATGAGGTTATATCTGTTGGTAAGATTTATGATATTTTTAATGGATGTGGATTAACTGAATCTAATAGAACTAAATCTAACCATGATGGAATGGAAATAATTACTAAGATTGTTAAGGAAAGAGATTTTACTGGATTATGCTTCGTAAACCTCGTAGACTTCGATGCATTATATGGACATAGAAGAAACCCTATAGGATATAAGGATGCTTTGGAGGAGTTTGATAGAGATTTAAACGAGATGTTAGCATATTTAAAACAAGATGACCTATTAATAATAACTGCAGACCACGGAAATGACCCTACCTGGAAGGGTACAGATCACACCAGAGAATACGTGCCAATTTTCGTATATAACGGCTTAGGTAACGGAAATTTAGGCACAAGAAAGACTTTCTCAGACATAGGAGAAACTATACTAGAAAACTTCAATTTAGCATCAATTAAATCAGGAAAATCATTTATGAAGGAGGTCAAAAATTGATGGAAAATTTCATTTATAACACACCGACGAGGATTTACTTCGGAAAAGGCCAAGAATCAAAAATAGGGGCAATTATAGCCTCATACGGACTTAAAAAGGTGTTAGTTCATTACGGCAAGGGCTCAGTAATCAAATCTGGGTTGCTAGAGAGAATTTTAAAGTCACTAGACGAGGCTAAAATAAGTCACGTTGAATTAGGGGGTGTAGACCCAAATCCTAAGCTTTCTTTAGTCCTAAAGGGAGTCGAATTAGCTAAGAAGGAAAAAGTCGATTTAATAGTTGCCGTAGGAGGTGGCTCTGTAATAGACTCATCTAAGGCAATTGCCGTAGGTGCAAAGGTTGATTTTTCACCTTGGGAATTCAGCATCAAAAATAAGACTCCAAAGGACCATCTTCCAGTAGCTGCAGTTTTAACTATTTCCGCAGCTGGATCAGATATGTCAAATTCATGTGTTATAACAAACGAGGAGACAAAGGAAAAGAGAGGATTCACATCAGAGTGTAACAGATGTCTTTTCTCAATTCTAAATCCTGAGCTTACATACTCTGTCAGCAAGTTCCAAACAGGATGTGGAATCGTCGATATCATGATGCACACACTCGAAAGATACTTTTCTAAGGGCGAGGAGACTTATCTTACAGATAACATCGCTTTAGGACTTTTAAAGGCAGTTTTAAAAGCTGGTAGGGTAGCTATAGCTAATCCAAACGACTATAACGCTAGAGCCGAATTGATGTGGGCTAACAGTCTTTCTCATAACGGACTTACTGGAACTGGTAGAGAATTTGTGATGAGCGTTCATCAACTTGAGCACGAGGTTTCAGGAATGTACCCTGAAATTGCCCATGGAGCAGGTCTTGCTTGCCTATGGCCACAATGGGCTATGCTAGCTTACAAAAGTGAAAAGAATCGCTTTTTAAGATTCGCATACGAGGTTATGGAAATTGAGCCTTCAAATGACAAGGATAAAGACATCGAGGATTCAATCCAAAAGCTTAAAAATTATTTTGCAGAAATTGGAATGCCAGTTAGACTTAGAGAGCTTGGCGTTAAGGAAGACTCACTCGAGGCACTTGCATACAACACCATGTTCAAAGGAAAACGAGTTTTAAACGACATTATCACAGTGGACTATGATGTAGCCCTAGAGATCTTCAAAAACTCATTTTAAGGCCAAATTTATTAGACAAATCGAGAAACGAAAAAACGTATAATCGTCCATCTCGATTTGTCTTTTTTTTGCGTCATTTTTCATATAGTCGTCTATATAGACATAGAAAGGCAACCAGAAAAAAATTTCGATTTTGACATAGATATAAAAACTAGATAACACATAGAAGAAAAGTACATTACACGATTTTATAGATTAGTTAAGCATTGAAAATTCCGATTTTTTCAAGCAAGAATAATATAGTTTTCAAAATCTAATTATGGTTTTCAATAATAGCAAATAAAAAATCGCATTTTGAGTCAAACTAAAAAAGGCAAATTTTGGATCAGAAGCAAGTTAGATAAAAGCTAGGCACCAATCCCAATGCATACATATAGAATACTGACAATAAAAAAAATTCAAAACATATCTAGTATTAAAAACGAGCAATATATACAATAAGTCAAAAACTAAAAAAACAATTATTAAAATTCAAAATAATAAATCAAAAATATAATTATAGAAAATTAGAAATAAGAGATAGACAAAAAAATAATTTCGAAAAACATCTAGTTATTAATACTAGATAAATTATGAAAATAGTATAGCATTTGAAATATGAATCGAAGTACCCTAATTCATAGAAAATTCGTTCTTGATTCGTCTTAATAAAGAATAACTAAAAATGAAGAAAACTAAATTTTCATACGTAATCTAGTTTTAAATACTAGATAAAGCTGCAAACACTTACAATAGATTTTATACAATGAAACAAGCTTTCATAATTCCCATCCAGGCGATCAGAAAAAGTTAAAAAAGCAAATATGCAGACCCAAAATAGAAAAATAGCTAAAAAAAGCATGAAAAAGCACATTTTTGTTAAACATATTCATTTTCTAATTTTGACCATCTTTCAGCACTATATAGTAAAAAGGAATGTGCCCATGGTTTGATATATCTAAAAAAGCAACGCGGGAAATGGCAATCTGATGTCCAAAATCATCGATGATTTACCCGTTCAGGCGTTTTCGATTCGCTTAAGGCTAAAATTCACGAAAGAAAAGGCATTTTTAGAGTTTTAAGAAACAATAGTTAATAACACTATTCACAAAAAACGCAAAAACGGCGTAACTACGCAATTATTTATTGGTTAACATAATATATATTATGATAACTTATTTATATTCCTAAAAATGACTAAATAATCAATAATAGAAGACGGTTTATATGATTTGAAAGTGATTATGAGGGTAATTTTGAGGTATTCTTCTCCTTAAACACCTCCATGAGAACTATTTTGAATATGATTAAGGAAAAAGGCCTAAAAAGTTCAAACGACGAATTTATTCAAAACGAATATTTATACGCATCGATTCACGTTTTCTCCTATGACCCAATAATTCATACATCGGCTTCTGAAAGCCCCTATAAGCCAATTTACATCGACTTCTTTTTGATATTTCCTCGTTCTTCTTCTTTTCATGCTCATATGAGGGGGTTTTTTACCTGATTTATCCACATTTTTGATTTAAAAGTACGTTTTTTAGGGTTATATTCAGGTGTACTAGCTTGTGGATGATCTATGATATATATCAGATAATTTCCTCGCGCGCACGTATATATATACGACATTTTTATAGCATTTTATATATACATTATTTATGTCTTATATGAAAATGCCCTTTTCTTATACTTCTTCTATCGCATCCATGGGGTCTAAAATATATGTTTTTTAGCTAGATATCGAACACTAAAATCGTTTTCATTCCGTTTTCAATCCTAACAAGAATAATGTACAATTAAATTATTTTGTTCGAATTCAGTCTCTTATTATAGTAGCGTTTAATTTTTCTTATTATGGAATTTCATAATTATATTTTTGTTTTATTATTATTGATGTGTATTTTTAACCTGAATTTTAGTTAAAAATCTACATTATTTTTGTTATTAAAATTGTATGGTTATTTATTTGATTTTATTTAATTTGAAATATAGTATTAAAAACTAGATAGTTTTCGAAATATTTTTCTGGCCTACATGATCTATATATGAAGGCTAATTTTTACATTTTAAAAAGCTATAATCACGAAATTAAAATCTTATTATGGATTTCAATAATAGAGATTTAATCACCATGTTCATACATATTTTAAGCAATCGAAAACTAAACATATGGTAATTCTATCACTTAAATCATTTTCATTTTTTATCTAGTTTTTATGTACATATTTTGTGTTTATTTTATTGATATTATCTTATTATCAATACTAGGTAGAAAACGAAATTTATTTTTAGGACCCTCTATATACCCTAGTTTTTATGCCATTTTAGGGCATGAAAAAAAGGGGTCATTTTTAAGCCTTTTTAACCCCTTTTTGCTATTTTTCATCATCTAGCAGTGTGAATATCGTCATCTGTTTAGAACGAGAATTTATGACCTCTGTAGTGTTTTTCTTGATCCATTTTGCTGATCTACCAGTTCCCATGGACTCAATTTTATTGTCTTCTTTAAGCTTATCTAATGCTCTATTTATTGTCGAATCAGATAAATATGGAGCTGCTTTTTTGATGTCTGCTCTTGTAAAAGTATCACTTTCAAAGTGAATAATTATACCCTGAACCTCATCGATTTTTCTTAAACCCTTGTCGTAAACTTTGTCTATAACAATGTTATCTACTTCCTGATATCCGTCTAACATAAGCTTAATTAGCGTTCTAGTTAGTAGCTCTGTTTGAGAATATCCATGCTCCCAATTGAAGCCTGCAGCGACTGTTGCGCTATCAAATTCAGCCTTCATTTCAGTATATTTTTCAAAGAAACTTACATACTTGAAAACATTAAATCGCTCACTTACAAGTAGACAGTACATGATCATAAGTGATAAAAAGTCGTTCTCATAATCAAATACATCCTCGTGTAAAAGGTCTATGTAAGTATTAACAGCAACCATTGTAGGATCTATTTTTAGGTCTGTAGAGCTCTTGATATATAGCTTCATACACTCTGCCATTGTGTCTCTTTTAGAGACTATTTTTTTCTCTTTTAAAAGATTTACCTGAACGTATTCAACTGAAGTTTTATATCTAACATCCTTGTAGCCTTCGAAAATTTTAACAGCTAAATGTAAAAATTCGTTGTCATCGATATTAAGATTTGTACCTCTTTGTTGGATAATTCTAAATACATTTTTTAGATTTGCTACTACGAATTCATCCCTCTTGCCATCCTTTTCTCTAGGCTCAGAATCGTTCTTTACTAATAGCTTTAATCTACTATCTGTTATATCTAATTTCAGTAATTTCGCAGCGTAGATTGTATCCTTCTCAATAGTGTTTTTGATTCTTGAATCTAGCTCACTTTTAAGGATATCTTCATAATAAAAATCCTTACCCTTAAACGAATATAATCTACCGATATCGAAAACCAAATCAGATGGATAATTTAGTCTATTTAAGTTTGATAAACATTTCAATTTGTTCACCCCACAATACATCATTTTAATTATAGCAAAAACGATTTTAAAATTCTATAATTTCGACATTAGAAAAAGGGCTTTTTTCGCCCTTTATTCTGTATCGTCAGTGTAGAAAATTGATTCACCGATGAATTCTCTTAAAATTGAGTTACATGGAACCCATTTATCACTGATTTCTTTATAGCTCTTTAAGAACTTAATTAGTCTTCTTGCGGTACTGTAACACTCACTATCCTCACCAATTTTTTCTAGTAATGGTAATGCATGTTTTCTTAAAACGCATATTTCATAAGATAGCTCTGAATTGAATACAAAATCTGCGTTATTTTGGTATGGATAAATCCACTTAAATTCACCCTCTCTTACAGAGCTCCAACCTGTAATAGTAGCTATAGGACCATTACCTCTAGTTACATTATCTCTAACTATTCTTCTTAATAGTCTAATATCTGAAATAGAAATTGGTGTATGAGCATCAATTCTATTCTGTGCGATAGGGGCAATATAAATTTTAAATTTATATTCATCTGAAATTGATGGCGCGATTAAATTATTTAATCCATGAATTCCTTCAATTAATATTGGTTGATTTTTAGCAAGCTTTTTAGCTTTTTTAAATGTTCTTTCCCTAGTCTTGAAATTAAATTTTGGAATCTTAGTTTCAGCACCTTGAATTAGATTATAAATTGTCTTATCAAAAAGCTCTAAATCTAAAGCTTTTACATCCTCTAAATCAGGCTTACCAAATCTATCTAGAGGGTAATCTTCAACATTTGTTTTATAAAAATCATCCATACTAATCATGAATGGATCATAGCCTCTAGTTTTTAGTTCAATGATTAATCTATTTGTAAAAGTTGTCTTACCACTTGATGATGGTCCAGCAACACAAACTAGTTTAATATTATTGATATTTTCAACTATTTTATCTGCCAAATGAGTAAGCTGATTATTGTGTCTTGTTTCACACATATTTATGAACTCTAACGCTCTCTTATTTTCAATAATTTCATTTACCTGATATAGAGCCTCACATTTAGCATTATGTGCCCATAAATTTGCTTCCTTAAGCGCATCTCTAAAAACTCTTTCGTCATTAAATTCAGGCATCATTCCATCTAATTCTTTACGAGGATATTTTACTAAAAATCCAGGTGCGTAAAGGCTTAATTCATACTTCTTTATATAGCCTGTACTAGGAGTTAAATAAGTGTATAAATAATCCTTGTAGCCTTCACATTCATAAATATGACACCAATCACGTGTACGGTACTTAATTGTCTCAACCTTGTCCTTATATCCAATCGAATTGTAGTATTCAATTGTATCAGCCTTTGACATCTTTTTATACAAAATCGGATAATCCGCAGCTATGATTCTATCAACCTCTTTTTTAATCACTGTAAGATTGTCAGCTGAGAATGCTTTTCCAATACCACTTACTGATGTAAAAATACTTCTAGAAACGCTGTAATTATAGCTAATTTTAGCCTTAGGATAAACATTTTTTACTGCCATGGCAATTATATATCTCAAAGTTGCCTGGTAGGTATTAGCACCATCTGTAGTACTTATATCTAAAAGATCAATTTTAGCATCAGATGCTACCTCATAAGTTAAATCCTTAAGCTTATTATTAACTAAACAACATGTGTATTTTTTGTCTTTGTCTTCATATAGATCAATGACCTTAGTTGGCTTAGCTACCTCGATTTTTTTACCTAAAATCTCTACAATCATATTAAAATCACCACCTAAAAATCGTTTATTTTATAATATTATATCACATATTTTTTAATAAAAAAATAATTTTGAAAACTATGTAATTATCAAAATTCTATTTCTTGTTATTGTAACTTATATTTGTTAGTGTTAATTACTAGATAGCATTTCGAAATCATATCGAATTATACTTAGAAAAATGGCTTTAATATATTAAAAATTGCGTAGTCATGCAGTTTTTACCTGAATATAAGCCAAAATTTTTAAAAAATATTCATTTATTGGTGTGAATATTACCGTATTTTGAATATAAGCTATTAAAAATCGTCTTATTTAAAGAAAATAAAATTAGTTAATCCCCAATTCATCTTCTTTCTAAAACAAATAAAAAAGCCAAAAAACGCCTGTTATATTTAGAGATTGAATCCAATTATAGTAAAAAATAGAAAGTTTTTTTTAAATACAGATAAAAAATTAAGGCGTAAAAAAAGAGCTATAAATTAATATAGCTCACTTTTGTATTATAAATCATCGTCTTCAATTCCAATTTGTAATTCTTCTTCAGGCGCTTCTTTAGCTTCTTCACTTGCTTCAGTTTCAGATTCTTCTGCTTCCTCATTTTCATCTGATTCCTCAGCCTCTTGGCTTTTCATTAAGGCCTCATATTCTTCCTTACTAATTGGATTGCCTTCCTCATCAACATAAATCTCTCTAACATTTTCAGCCTCATCAGCTGCCTGTTGAGCTTCAGCCTCTAACCATTCCTTAGCTAGATCATCTGGATTTAAGAATGCGGCTAAATCAGAATCAAGGTCGATTGTAATAACATATTTTGGTTTTTCCTGTACCTGCTGTTGCTGAGCATTAACATTTTGCATAGCTAACTCTAATGCATCACTGTTAATATCATCCTCATTAGTTCTAACTCTATTACCTAATCTTAGCTTTGCAAGCGTTACCTTTTTAAATACATAGAATCTTTTCTTTCTAGCAAAGCCAGTTAAAGTTAACCATTTGTTCTTTCTTTCTCTTGAGATGGCTTTTGCAACTACATCCTCACGATGAATGATATGATATTCAGATTCATGGTCACCTGCAACATAAATATCATCATCAACGAATTTAATAATTCTTCTAATTGCAAATTCATCTGCATCCTTGCTTACTGCATATAAAACAAAATCACCCTTTTGAAGTCTAGCAGGAGCTCTAAAGCATACTATATCTCCCTGTCTAAACATAGGCTTATTAATCGTTGAATCTAATACCTTATATTCTCCAACTAATCCACCTCTAACTCTATTGACAACAGTTTCCATACTGTGACGATCAAATTCAGGTTCATTCTCTAGGTTTTCTTCAGCTTCATTATTAACATTTTCTTCTTCATTTTTTTTCTTCTTATATGATGCCATAATAAAATCACCCTTTGAAAAGTAAATCTATACATTAATTATAAATTGAAATGATACAAATTTCAAGTATTAGTACATTCTCACATCTTATGGAAAAAGAAAAGGAAATCATAAGATTTCCAATTCATTTAATTATTATCATCATCGAATAATGATATCTTAGTATATTTTATTTTTTCGTTCTTTTTATCTTCGGTATCACTATTTTCACTAACAGATGGAGTAATAGGCTTACCAGTTTCCTTAGCTAATATAGCATCTAATTCATCGAAGATATTACCTTGCTTTTCACTCTTTGGAGTTAAAATAGGCTTTTCATCAGCTAAATCATCATATGAATCAAATACAGTAAGTGGAGCAGCTTCCTCTAAATATTCAGGACTTGGAGCTACATCTGGCTTTGAAGGCTCTTTAATTAATAGCTTTAATAATTCACTTAAGCCTTCAATATTAGTTTCAATCTGCTTACCTGAATCAGATACATTATATTTTAATGAGAATGCATCTATTTGATCATTACCATTCTTATATACTAAATAGATAGGAACATTTTCCTTATATTGATTTGGAGTAAGCTTTTCAGCATCAATTACCTGATATGGATTAGCCTTTACACTCTTAATAATTCTTTGACCAGCTCTTGATCTCTTTGTTAATATAACATCCTCAACCTTCATACGCTTAACTGTATTTCTAGATGTTACAACAACAAAGTCATCATTCTTATTAGTATAAATAGCACTTACTACATAATCATTCTTCTTTAATGTAATACCCTTAACACCACCAGCATTTGTTCCATATAATGCAACATCAGTTGCTCTAAAACGTAATGCCTCTGCGTCATGTGTAAACATCATTATTTCAAGTGGGTCCTTAATAATATCTGTAGCTACTAGCTCATCATCAGATGCTAGCTTCATAGCTCTAACTGGCTTAGTATATCTAGATACCTGGAATTGATTTAATAATGTTTGCTTAATAGCACCCTGCTTAGTTACCAATAATACCTGCTTACCCTCATCAAAGCTTGATAAGCAATATACAGATACAAACTTTTCCTTAGGTGCTGTAGTTACAATTGTAGAAATAAATGTACCTACATCCTTAAATTTAGCCTCAGGAATCTTATAAACTGGTAAATAAATGAAATTACCTAATGTAGTAAAGATTAATAATGTATCTAGTGTAGATACCTCATGTAAATAAAGTACTGAGTCATCCTGCTTTAATCCATTTACCTTAGCTGCATTATATGCCTTAAGATTAGTTCTCTTTAAATAACCATCTCTTGAAATACATACCATAACCTGCTCACGAGAGATTAAATCAGTTTCATCAATCTTAATATTAGCATTTTCATCCTTAATTTCAGTTTTTCTAGGTGTAGGTAAGGCTTCATTCATATCCTTTAATTCTGCCTTGATAACCTTTAATAATTCTTTTTGAGAAGATAAGATTCTATTAAATCTTTCAATTGCCTTAGTTAATTCAGCGAACTCTGCCTTTAACGCTTCAATATCTTGATTTGTTAAAGAGTATAGACGCATCATAACGATAGCCTCAGCTTGTTCTGGTGTAAATCCAAATTGATTTACTAAGTTTACAATAGAATCAGCCTTATTTTTAGATGCTCTAATTGTCTTAATGACCTCATCGACAATATCAATCATCTTCATTAAGCCTTCAACTATATGTAATCTCTTCTTAGCCTTAGCTAAATCATAATTAGTACGATTAGTAATTACATCCTTTTGATGAGCAATATAAGCATCTAAAATAGGTAATACGCCTAATCTCATTGGGCGTCTATCACAAATAGATACCATATTGTAATTGATGTTTGCTTGTAAATCAGTATTCTTAAAGAAATAGTTAATAATTGCCTCTGGATTTGCATCCTTCTTTAAATCAACTGCGATTCTTAAACCATCTCTACCAGATTCATCTCTTACCTCAGCCACATCAGGAAGCTTTCCATCAATCTTAAGCTGAGTCATTCTTTCTACTGTCTTAGATTTAAATGTATCATAAGGAATTTCAGTGATAACAATTCTCTTATTACCATTTGCCATTTCCTCAATGTTATATCTAGATCTAACAGTTACTGTACCACTACCTGTTAGGAATGCTTCTCTAATACCATCACGACCCATAATAATACCACCTGTAGGGAAGTCAGGTCCTGGCATTATTTCTAACAATTCATCAATTGTCATTTCTGGATTATCAATTCTTGCAATAATAGCATTTACTACTTCATTTAAGTTATGAGTAGGAATGTATGTTGCATAACCAGATGAAATACCCATAGCACCATTAACTAATAGGTTAGGGAACTTACCTGGTAATACAGTTGGTTCAACCTCTTCTTCATCGAAGTTTGGAATGAATGGAACTGTATTTTTATCAATATCCATTAATAGGAAATCCGCATTCTTTGATAATCTTGTTTCAGTATAACGCATTGCCGCAGGTCCATCACCATCGATAGAACCATTGTTACCATGCATATCAATTAGCTCAACGCCCATCTTCCAGCTTTGAGACATTCTTACTAATGCTTCATAAATTGATGAGTCACCATGTGGGTGATACTTACCCATTACTTCACCAACGATACGTGCTGACTTTTTATATTGAGCAGTTGATGTAACCTTTAAGGCATGCATACCATATAAAATTCTTCTTTGAACAGGCTTTAAACCATCTCTAATATCAGGGATAGCTCTTTCTTGAATGATATATTTAGAATATCTACCAAATCTATCACCAACAACCTCTTCTAGCTTACATTCTTCAAATTTTTCATTTAAGAAAACATCTAATTTCTTTGAAAGTGGTGCCTTTGCCATATTATTCCTCCTCCAAAGTAAATGATACGTGGTTTTCTAACCAATCACGACGTCTTGCAGAATCTGAACCCATTAGTATTTCAATTTGAGATTCAGCTTCAGTCATATCCTCTAATTTTACCTGAACTAAAGTTCTAGTTTCAGGATTCATAGTAGTTTCCCATAATTGTTCAGCATTCATCTCACCAAGTCCCTTATATCTTTGGATTATAGTTTGACACTTAGCTTCAGCAACTAGCTTATCCTTTTCTTCAATACTCCAAGCGTATTTAATTTCTTCCTTCTTACCACGTTTAGTAACCTTAAATAAAGGTGGCATAGCTACATAAACTCTACCATCTTCAATTAATGGTCTCATGTATCTAAAGAAGAATGTTAATAATAATACCTGAATATGAGCACCATCATCATCGGCATCGGTCATGATAATGATTTTCTTATAATTACATTTCTTTAAATCAAAATTAACACCATAATCAGCACCAATTGTATAAATCATTGTTGCGATTTCTTCATTCTTTAATGCTGATTCAGCATTTGCCTTTTCAGTATTTAATACCTTACCTCTTAATGGAAGGATTGCTTGATATCTTCTATCTCTACCTTGCTTTGCAGAACCACCGGCAGAATCACCCTCTACTAGATATAATTCATTAATATCCTTATTCTTTTCAGATGTAGGAGCTAGCTTTGCAGAAATATTCTTTTCTCCCTTATCCTTCTTATCCATACGAGCCTGCTCACGAGCCTTTCTAGCTTGCTCACGAGCTTGTGCTTCCTTTAATGCTTTAGCAACAATAGAGTTTGCAACCTCTTTATTTTCAACTAAGAAATAAGAAAGCTTTTCAGTTAATACTGCATCAACTGCATTCTTAGCAGCAGGAGTACCAAGCTTACCCTTGGTTTGTCCTTCGAATTCAAGAATCTTTTCACCAATTCTTACTGATACAATTGCAGTTAAGCCTGCTCTAATATCAGCACCCTCTAATTGGTCCTTATCCTTAATTAATCTTGTACTATGAGCATAATCATTAAATGCCTTAGTTAAAGCACTCTTAAATCCAGTAACATGTGAACCACCATCAGTAGTTTTAACATTGTTAACAAATGAACCAATTACCTCTGTATAAGAATCAACGAATTGAAGTGCAACCTCAACCTCAATCTTTTCTTTAGTATCAGGAACATCATAGACACCTTCAAAATATGCAACTGGATGAGTAGGCTTCTTACCCATATTCATAAATGTTACATATTCAGAAATACCATTTTCATAAACAAATGATTCTTCCTTCTTACTTCTCTTATCTTTTAAAGTCATTTTTAAGTTCTTGATTAAAAATGCACTTTCTCTAATTCTATTTTTAATAGTGTCATAATTATATACAGTTGTAGTAAAAATCATTGGATCTGGTTTGAATGTAACTGTAGTACCAGTTCTTCTAGTTGTACCAATTTCCTTAACAGGAGATACATCCTTACCACCATTTTCAAATCTCATAGTATGAATCTTACCATCTCTATATGAAGTTACCTCCATATATGTAGATAAGGCATTAACAACAGATGCACCTACACCATGTGTACCACCTGATGTCTTATATCCATTACCACCGAACTTACCACCAGCATTAAGCTTAGTATAAATAATTTCCATAGTATTTTTACCAGTCGCGTGCATACCACAAGGTACACCACGTCCTGAGTCCTCTACAGTTATGGAATTATCCTCATTAATTGTAATAACTATCTCTCTACCATATCCTGCTAAGGCTTCATCTACTGAGTTATCTACTATTTCCCAAACTAAATGATGTAATCCTCTTTCATCAGTTGAACCGATGTACATACCTGGTCTTTTTCTAACGTGTTCAAGACCTTCTAGGACTTGTATGGATTCGTCATTATAAGCAGCTTCCTTTGCCATTTTATCCCTCCCATTTAAGTATTACTTAAATAATTGAAAATATATTAAACATATTCATTTCCCAAAAAATGTAATATTAAAAACACTTTCATACTATTTTATGATAACAAAATCTATATTTTTATTCAATAAAACAAGCCTACAAATCAATAAGTTTTTGTTATGAAATAATATAATTTCATAAGTTTTATTTATCATTCCTAATTATACTCTTTTTGTTTGATTATTAGACTATTATAGTATATAATAACTATGTTTAAAGGGAGGGTTTATCTATGTTTTTAACTTCAAACTCTGTGTATGAAATATTGATAGCCATCGGATTATTGATGTCATCATACATTATAGGTTCAATCCCGTTCGGTGTAGTACTAGGTAAAGCAATTTGTAAAATTGATATAAGAGAGCATGGCTCTAAAAATATAGGATCAACAAACGCAATTAGAGTTTTAGGAAAAAAGGTTGGTTTCCTAATATTCTTCTGTGATGTATTAAAGGGTATGGTTGTAATTCTTATTGTAAGAATCCTACACGCTACTGGTGTATTCTATAATGAACCAGTTATTACCACATCATATAATTTAGACTTATTATTATATGGTGCCGCAGCTATAATTGGTCATAGCTTCCCAATCTTCTTAAATTTCAAGGGTGGAAAGGGAGTAGCTACATCACTTGGTGTTATTACATTAGTATGTCCAATCGCTGCAGCATTATGCTTAATAGCATTTGCTATTACATTATATACAACAGGTTATGTATCATTATCTTCTACATTTGCAACTCTAACAGTAACTATTACAGTTTGGGTTTTCCATTTTGTAGGATTAGGGCCTGATGCAAATCCTATCCTAGTTTATTTATTAGGTGAACAGCATTTAGTGACAGTTATATTAATTTCTACTATTGCATTATTAATAATCGTAAAACATAGAAAGAATTATGTAAGATTATTAAATGGTACAGAAAATAATTTTAAGAAAGCAAAATTAGAAAAGAAAAAGCAATTAGAAAACGAAAGCCAAGCAAATTAATGCTTGGCCTTTTGTATCAAGTCAAAAAAATAACGGTCACAAAAGTGTGACCGTTTATTTCCGTATTATTCTTCTACGATTGCGTCAACTGGACATACACCTTGGCATGCACCACAGTCAATACATACATCAGCATCGATACGAGAAACATCTTCTACTGTAATTGCTGAAACTGGGCACTCACCAGCACATGCTCCACAACCAATACAAGCATCTTCTTGAACTTTTCTAGGCATTTTAAATTCCTCCTTTGTGGTTTGTATCTACAATATAACACTAAAAAATAAATTTGTCTATACATTAACAATCACTTTTGAAAAGATTAGTTTTCACTAACTTTTTGTAAGTTATTACTAACATTTATTATATAAAGAGTACAATTTTCTATTGAATTTTAAAGATATAAATAGTAAAATAATATCGATTTTATTTAAGGGAGAAATAGTATGATTTTATCAATGACACTTGAAATTTGGCAATTCATCATTATCTTACTTTTAGTTTTAATAATCGCTGCTATTGCAACATTCTTCATCACAAGAAAGATTTTCGCAAATCAATTAAAGAAGAACCCACCTGTTAGCGAGGCAATGATTCGTGCAATGATGACTCAAATGGGTAGAACACCATCTGAAAAGCAAGTTAGAGCCGTTATGCGTTCTATGGAAGATGAAAAAACTAAGGAAGAAAGAGCAAAGAAAGCTGCTAAAAATAAGTAATATCAAAAAAGTCTTGAAAATTTTCAAGGCTTCTTTTTTTATTCGGACAATAGTTTCTATTTTGTTTCGATATTTTGGACTAATTCTTCAAAAAGCGTTTTCTTTTGCGCACATATATGATAAAATAAACATATATTTATGGTTCGAATTGGAGGACAGAAAAATGAAAATTAAAAGAATAAGCGGAATTTTAATTGGTACTTCTGCTATTTTAGTTAGTGCAGTTACATTAACTTCTTGTGGTGGCGAAAGTATTAGTTTTAAGAGCTATAAAACAGAATCAACTAAAGAAGAATTTGAAAAGGCTTATGATAGCTTTATAGAAGAAAAAAAGACTACAGGTTATGATTTAACAGTTGGAAATACCGCCGAAAGAAGTGAAAAGAGTGATGATTATGAAGCTACATCTAAGGTTTCAAAAACTCATATCGAGACTTATGATGCAATCACATCTGTTCTATATACTTATGATGATGTAGATAATTCATCTAAATCACCATTAAGTTCATCAACTGAAACTGGTAAAGTAGAGAAGATTTATCAAACTAATGATGGTTTAAATACTATTATTAATTTAACAAAAGGTACTTATACTTCATTAGCTTATAATGCTTCTGCAGCTAAGACTAGAACATCAAGTGTAAACTTTAATTACTATGCTGATTATTATTCTTTAGTTGATACAACTAATGAAGCATATTCAGCTAAATATTATAAGGATGATTCAGTATATACAGTCGTAGTATCTTATGATTTATCAAAGGATGCCAATAAGGAAACTACAACTAATGATGTTAAGGTTACTAAATCTGAAGCTTCTTATGAGTTAACACTTCAATTCTATGGTGTTGATTCAGAATACTTCATTGGCTATAAGAAAGATGAAAAATATACATTATCAACTGCTACTGGTTCTAAAACAACTACATCTAAAATAGTAAATAACATATCAAGCTATGCTAGATTATTTACAGTTAAGCAATCAATCGATTTATTCGATTTAACAAAATACAAAAAAGACTATAGTGGATATGTAGAATAATAGGTGGAGGTATAAGAATATGAAAATAAAAAAGATTACATTATTAACAACTGCCCTATTATTAGGTACTATGACATTGACTTCTTGTGGTGAAGCAAAGGTTAAGGATGCTGAAAAATTAGAATTTGCAGATTATACAACTGAAACAACATTAGATAAATATCAAGAAGCTCATACTAAATATAGCACTACTGTTGATTTATCAAATACTGATGGATATGGTTTTACAACATATTACTATCAATCAACAGTTGTTGAAGGAGATACAACTACTACAACTGCACAAAGTGCTAAAGAATCATCAAAATATGATAAAGCAACTGGTGCTTTAAAAAGAGAATATAGCTATTATTCATTTGATAATTCAGAATCTGTACAAGAAGGTGAATTATCTTATTCTACAGTTGTTCAGAAGAATAACAATGGTATTGATATAGTTAATGAAGCTACAAAGACATATTCATCTAGCGAAGCTGCACTTGATTATTACCTAATGTCTTCTGCAAATGTTGCAAACTATGTAGATGCTTTAACAGGAAATGTTGATTCATCAGATACAACAAAGCAGGTTAAGTATTATGTTTATAATAATGTTTATACATTAAAGCTTACAATTAAGACTGAAGACGAGCGTACTGAAGGCACAATCAAATTAAAGGAAACAACTTCTACTGAAACTGTATTCCAATTTTATGCTTCAGATTCAGAGGTATATGGTAAGTCAACTACTGATAAGGTTGTAGAATTAGAATATACTGATGGTGATAAAACTGGTAAAGTTAAGAAGACTGAAAAAACTATTAACTCTACTTCATTAAAAATTGGAGCTCAATCACTATCCAAGATAGATTTATCAAATTATACAAAGGAAACAATTTATTAAAAAATTAAGGACTAGTTCGAAACTAGTCCTTTTTAAATCCATGTATTTTACAATATCTCATACAGGCTTCTCTATTAGATATCTTTTCTAATCTTACATCAGTAAATTTCTTAAATTTAATTGCAAGAATTATATCTAATATACCAGCAACTGCCATTATAGATCCTAATATGATTATAGCTAATGTTTGATTATAAATAGCTAAGAATATACCAAGTGCTATGATTATTACACCAAATATAGAAACTATAATAGATATTACAAGGCCAAGCTTCTTGGCCGTTTTTTTATATTTTAAGGCGTATTCTAATTCATCTTCCTTAGTCATTAGAACCACCACTCGAATTATTAATTTCTTCTAATAATTCTTGTCTCATTTTTTCTCTTTTTTCGTCAACTAATCTTTTAGTTTCAGCTTCTTCCTTTTCCTTATTATTAGAAAGCTGTACTAATAGCATACTACCAAATAAGCCTGTCAAGAAGAAAATAGCTGTGATTAATAATTCTGCCCACTTATAGAATATTCTACCATTTAAATATGTTGAGGCAGATGAGAAATATTCACCAAGAGATGTGAAACCAATACATGAGATAAACTCATCTACTAATCCACCCTCATAAATAATTGCGAATATAGAGCCAATAACAAATCCAATAATAGCTGAATATGTTGCTATAGGGAATTTCTTTAATAAATAAGCAATAGCCTTAGCTGCGCTAAATATACCAATAATAACTCCAATTCCAACAGGTAATAATATTAGGAATGAACTACCAAATGAAGTAAATTTAATTAAACCTGAAATAGCTGTCATTATTGTTTCATAATATCCAAATAAATAAAACATCATCATACCTGATATTCCAGGTACTACCATTGCTATACTAGCTAGGAAGCCGCATACAACTAATAATAAATAATCATAGAATTGTAGGCTACCACTTACTACCTCAGGAAAAGGAATATATAATAATCCAATTACTAATGCAAATGCTAATACCATAAATAAATAATGAATAGGCTTAGTTTGATTCTTTATTGGCTTAGTAATAGTTGGTAATGAGCCAACAATTAATCCAATAAATAATAATGAAATAGGAAGCTTAAAATACTTTAATCCCCATTCAAGCACCTTAGCACCTGCTAGTATTGCTATAACAACGCCAATACCAAACAATAACAAAAAGATAATTGATGCTTTAAATTTTTTAAATAAATTATTAATTGAATCTAATAGCTTTTCGTATACACCAGTAACAATTGCCATTGTACCACCAGATACACCAGGTATTAGATTTGCTATACCAAATAGCATTCCTTTAAATATTAACGCAATATGTTTCATACAAAATTCCTCAAAATACAAAACAATTATATAATATTTATCAATATTAAACAAGTTTTAAGCACCCAGAGTCACTAAATGAATAATACATTCCTCTTGAAATTATTAAATGATCAAATAAATGAACATTTATATCATTACATATATTTAATAAATCTATGGTAGATTTAATATCATTATCGCTTGGATATAATGATCCCTTAGGATGATTATGAACTAAAAATATTCCATAAGCATCTATATTTAATGAATTCTTTATAATATCCTTTATAGGCATTCTAATCATATCCTTAGATTTATCACTATATTTATCCTTTCTTATTACAGTTAGCTTATGATCTACATAAATAACTGTTAATATTTCATAATCGATTAAATAATAATCAGGATAAATATATTTAAATAGGCTTTCGGCATCATCAAGTTTAAGCTCTGTTACCTCATCACTAATTATTCTTCTTGTTACCTCGAAGCAAGCTAATAGCTTTGATGCCTTAGCGGCCTTTATTCCCTTAATTTTAATTATGTCATTATAATCCATATTAAATAGCTTTCTAAATCCATATTCCTTTAATAATCTTTTGCTTAAATCAAATACAGATTCATCCTTAGTACCAGTATCTAATAATAATGCTAATAATTCATAATCCTCTAATGACTTTATACCATTTTTAATCATTTTTTCTCTTGGTAATAATTCATCTTCCATACAATCACCCTTTATTTATGATACATCATATTTTTTTGAGAAAATAGATTTTTGAGTTTGAAAAAAATAGCCTAAAAAGGCTATTTCTTAAAGTAATATTCTCTTATTTGTGATACAAAATGTAGGGAACCTGTAATTAATAGGATATCATTTTTATCCAATTTAGAAATTGCAGTATCTAAGCAATTTTTAAAATCATTATTAATCTCATATTCCTTATTTGTATATTCCTCAAAATGAATATCTTCTATTTGTCTTAAATCAATTATTTTAGTGAAATAAAAGTAATCTGTAATCTCTTCTAATTTCTTTATCATCTTAGGATATTCCTTATCCTGTAATGCAGAAAAGATTGTTTTTACCCTTCTATTTCCCTTTAAATTAGCAATTGTATTTGTTATAGCATTTATAGCATGGATATTATGAGCACCATCTAATAATATTAATGGATTTTGATTTAATACTTCCATTCTTCCTGGCCATTTAATATTTTCTAATGCAAAATCAATTAATGTTTTTGGATAATCCTTATCAAAATATTTAATTGCCTCGATTGCTAGGCTTGCATTAAATGCTTGATATTCTCCTAATAGACTTGATGCATATTTTTCATTTTTATATTCAAAATATGTTTTATCACTAACATTAATATTTTTAACATCATTAACAAATATCATATTAACATTATTGTTTTTAGCATATTCCTTAAAATAATCCTTTAATGAATCATCTACTGTTGTAATACATGTCATATTAGGCTTTGCTATACCAAGCTTATGATTAGCAATGCTTTCTAATGTATTACCTAATTGTTGCATATGATCAAAGCCTATATTTGTAATTAATGCTAAATCATAATCTAAGAAATTAGTTGAATCTAAAAGTCCACCTAAGCCACATTCAATAATTGCTATATCGATATTTCTATCACTAAACCACATTAATGCCATTAATAATGTTAATTCAAAGAATGGCAAATGATCATTATATTCCTCTTCATATTTTTTATTAAAATCATAAAGAATATTCATATAATGCATTATTTCTGAATCAGAAATATATCTATCATTTATTTGAATTCTTTCATTAAATGATATTACAAATGGGGAAACAAACATGCCAACATGTAAGTTTTTTAAAGAAAGCATATTCTTAATATATTGGCATGTTGAACCTTTTCCATTAGTTCCCGCAACATGTATCTTTTTATAAGGTGCTTTAATATTTAATAATCTAGCACATCTAGATATTCTATCTAAATTCTCTCTAGGTGCTGTTTTCTTTTGATTATATAAATAATTATATACCTCATCTATTGTGTTAAACAATTTAACACACCTCTTTCTAGCATAATTCCTTTAATGCCTTTAAAACATCCTCATATTGAGCCTTATATTCAGCCTGCTTTGCCTTTTCAGCGTCAACCTTAGCCTGTGGAGCCTTATTGATAAATGATGGATTATTAAGCATTTTTTCTGATCTTTCTAGCTCGGCCTCAAGCTTAGCCTTAGTTTGATTTAATTTCTTAATAACCTCTTCCTTATCTACTAAATCATCCTCTGGAATATATAAATTAGCCATAGATAATACTATAACTACATATCCCTTAGGATTTACTTCATTTAAAGTAAACTCTAATGACTTTGGATTAGTAAACTTAGTTAAATAATTCTTTGTGTTATTTAATACATCTAATGTATCCTTATCCTTAGCGTAAATTAGGATTGAAATAGGATCCTTAGGTGCCTTATTAGCCTTAGCTCTTTCATTTCTTACGGCAGTGATGATTTCACATACATCATCAATTGCAGTTAAGGCATTTTCATTATTGAATAATGGATTTACCTTTGGCCACGCAGAAATTGTAATTGATTTTTCAGTATGAGGTAATACCTGATAAATCTCTTCTGTAATGAATGGTACAAATGGGTGTAGCATCTTTACAATTGAAGTTAATACATATACTAATACATTCTTTGTATTTGTGATATTTTCAGCGTCATTAGATTGCATATCAACCTTAGAGATTTCAACATACCAAGAAGCAAAATCATCCCATACAAATGAATATAATGTCTTAGCAGCTTCACCAAATTCATACTTATCCATATTGTAATCTACGTTTTCGATTACCTTATTTAATTTAGCTAAGATCCACTTAGATGCTAGATTCAATGTATCATATTTAATTTCTGATACCTTAAAATCATCACCTAAATTCATCATTACATATCTTGAAATATTCCAAATCTTATTTAAATAATTCCAAGAAGATTCAATCTTTTCCTCATCAAATCTTAAGTCTAAGCCTGGTGCGGAATTTGTTGTTAAGAAATATCTTAATGAGTCTGTACCATATTTAGCAATTACATCAAATGGGTCAACACCATTACCTAATGACTTAGACATCTTTCTTCCTTGCTTATCTCTAATTAAGCCATGGATCAAAATATCCTTAAATGGTGCCTTACCAGTAAATTCAACACCCTGGAATAGCATTCTAGATACCCAGAAGAAAATAATATCATAACCAGTTACTAATACTGAAGTTGGATAATATCTCTTAAATAAATCTGTATTTTCTGGCCAACCTAGTGTTGAGAAAGGCCATAAGGCACTTGAGAACCATGTATCTAATACATCCTCATCCTGAACCCAGCCATCTCCTGGACATTCAACCTGAACCTTAACCTCATCATTCTTATACCATGCTGGAATTCTATGACCCCACCATAATTGTCTAGATACACACCAGTCTTGAATAGTTTCTGGATCTAACCAATGCTCAAGCGTCTGCTCAAATCTTTCTGGAACGAATCTATATTCATCGTTTTCTAATACCTGCTTAGCAAGTACATCCATCTTAACGAACCATTGCTTAGAAAGTCTTGGCTCAACTACTACACCAGTTCTTTCACTATGACCAACTGAGTGCATAATTGGCTCTTTTTTAACGAATAAGCCTGATGCTGTTAAATCCTTAATGATATTTTCACGGCATTCAAATCTATCCTGACCTTGGTACTTACCAGCCATTTCATTCATTGTACCATCATCATTCATACAAAGTGGCATAGCTAAATTATGACGTTTACCAACCTCAAAGTCGTTAGGGTCATGAGCAGGTGTTACCTTAACACATCCTGTACCAAATTCGATATCTACATATTCATCTGCGATAACTGGAATCTTAACATCAGTACCTGGAATATATACCATCTTACCAATGATATTTGTATATCTTTCATCCTTAGGATTTACCATGATTGCTTGGTCAGCAAACATAGTTTCAGGTCTAGTTGTGGCGATAGTTACACCATCCTTACCATTTCCATCAACGAATGGATATACGAAATGATAGAATGCACCCTCAACATCCTTATGCTCTACTTCGATATTAGATAAAGCTGTTCTTGCTTGACAATCCCAGTTAATAATTCTTTCACCTTGGTATAATAAGCCTTTATTATATAAAGTAATAAATACATGATTAACAGCCTTATTTAAGCCCTCATCTAATGTAAATCTTTCCTTAGTATAATCTAATGATAAGCCTAAAGCTGCCCATTGTGCACGAATGAAAGTAGCATATTCCTTCTTCCACTTCCATGCCTCCTCTAGGAATTTCTCTCTACCTAAATCATATCTAGATAAGCCTTGTTCCTTTAGCTTAGCATCAACCTTTGCTTGAGTTGCAATACCTGCATGGTCCATACCAGGAAGCCATAATGCATCATAGCCTTGCATTCTCTTTCTTCTAATAATAATGTCCTGTAATGTTGTATCCCAAGAATGTCCTAAATGTAGCTTACCAGTTACATTTGGTGGTGGGATAACAATTGTAAATGGCTCCTTAGATAAATCTCCTGCCTCGAAGAATCCACCCTTTAGCCAGAAATCATATTTACCTTCTTCAACCTCTTTAAAATCATATTTAGGCTTTAATTCCTTACTCATTCTAATCTCTTCCTTTCATACTCACTTTTTGTCATACTGTAAAAATCAGCATCTATTAATCTTCCATCATATAGAACCTTAAATTTACATAATCTACCATCATAATTAAATCCAGCCTTTTCGATGACTCGCTTAGATGCATAATTATCTGAATGATGTCCTACCTCTAGTACATCACAGTCGGTATAATTAAATACATAATCGATAACTAATTTTATAGCCTCGCTCATATATCCATTTCCCCAATATTTTGAATTCAAAGAAAATCCTAATTGCTTCACTCGTTTATATTTTCTTAATCCATTATTGTAAACAGATATACTACCTATTAATTTTTTCTCCTTAATTAAGACTATACCAAATGTTTCCTTAGAAATAATATGACCACTTAAGACTCGTCTTGCAATTTCCATATTAGGAACTGGCTTCCAACCTGCCATTGGTCCAACATTTGGATCACTTGCATATTCATAAAAGTCATCAATATCATTAAATGTATAATCTCTTATTAATATTCTTTCTCCCTTTAATTTCATAAAAAAAGTCCTCAGAAATAGTTTACTATCTCTAAGGACGAATTATCGCGGTACCACCTTAGTTCTATATCTATTGATATAGCACTTAATTATCTCTTAACGCGAGTAACGTACGGTTCTACTATTATTTCTTCCGTAGGCTCCAAAGCTACCTTCCATAAAGCTCATTAGATATTTTCACCAACCATATCCTCTCTTAAATGAGTATTTTATGTACTCCTCTTTTTCACAGCACAAAAATATTTTAATAAATATTTACATTAAAGTCAATTTAATTTAATTCTTTTGAACCTTTTTATATACATTTTAAATGTAATTTACGAAAGAAAGGAACTAATTGCATAGTTCCCTTCCATTTTATTATCCTTCAATCTTTGTTTTGTTATCGCAAGACTTATTAGTTGCAAGCTTTCCACCTAAAAAGCCAGCTAGTAAAGACTTGATATCTAAGCCAGTTGCTTGCTCAAGACCCTTCATAATTTGAGAGCCATTTCTTGTAATTTCTTCATTTAATTTTGCAGTGTTACCTTCACCATACATTGTGATAGAATCTATTTGACCCATTGCAGCTGCCATTGGCTCAGAATATGCCTTAATCATTTCTGGTAAAACATTAGAATCTAATATTAATTGTAATGTTGCAGCTTCACCATATTGCTTCATGGCCTCTGCCTTAGCTAGGATTGCATCAGCTTCAGCCTTACCCTTTGCTTCAATACCAGCAGCCTCAGCAAGTGCTGCTTCCTTTTTAGCTTCTGCTTCAATTTTTAACGCCTCTGCAGCTTTTTCCTTAGCTACCTTATCAGCTTCTGCTCTAATCTTTTGCATTTCAGCCTCTTGCTCTAATTCATATTTTCTTGCTTCTGCTGCCTTTTGACGAGTGAATAAATCAGCCTGTGCTTTTTGCTCTGCAGCATATTTTTCAGCTTCAGCTTGCTTATTGATTTGAGCTTGAAGCTTTCTTTCTTGTAGTTCAACTTCCTTTTGACCTAACTCAACTTCTCTTTCTCTTTTAGCGATATCTGCATTAATTTGTGCAATATTAATTTCTTGCTGCTTCTTTTGCTCTTCAATTGAATATGCAGCATCAGCTGTTGCCTTTGCAGTATCTGTTTTTTGCTTTAAAGAAGATTCCTTTAAAGATAATTCAGTATTTTGCTCAATAATCTTTTGATTAGCTTCAACTCTTGAACGGTTTGCAGCTTCCTCAGCTAAAGACTTTGCAATAGTAACATCTCTATCAGCATTTGCCTTTGCAATAGCTGCATCCTTTGAAATTTGAGAAATATTATCAATACCTAAATTTTCAATCACATGATTGTCATCTGCGAATGATTGAATATTGAAATTAACAACCTCAATACCCATCTTTGCCATATCAGGAACTACATTTTCCTTTACAGATTGTGCAACACCCTGACGATCTTGAACTAATCTTTTGATATCAACTGTACCAATGATTTCTCTCATATTTCCTTGTAATACCTGTTGTACCTGAGCAATTAAATCACTTTCATTCATATTAAGAATTGCTTCTGCAGCTAAATTTAATAATTTTGGATCAGAAGAAATCTTCAAGTTTGCAACACCATCAACTCTTATGTTAATAAAATTAGAAGTTGGAATTGCTTCATCTGTCTTAATATCAACCTGGAACACTCTTAAAGAAAGCTTATCTAATCTTTGAAAGAATGGTACTCTAAATCCAGCCTTACCAATTAAAATCTTTCTTTTTCCAAAACCAGAAATAATAATTGCTGTATCTGGTGCTGCCTTTACATATCCTGTAGCGAATAAAGCCACTAATAACGCCAATGCAACTACTCCAAAAATAATCCAAAAATGCATCATTGTGAAACCACTTAAAATAACTAATTCCTTCATCTTTTTTCCTCCTATAAATAGTTATTTAAAATGATTAATCCGGGTGAAAAATCAAAAAAAGGGGCTGTGAAAAAACCTAACTTTTAAAAAGTAGGCTTTCACAGCCTTTTTCTATGCTTAAAAAAACAAAAAAACGCTCGGGGAATCGAACCCGGAGCCGCTTTAATGGTATAATATCGCTGTTCACACAATA
>JAFSJY010000085.1 GCA_017449215.1 Acholeplasmatales bacterium
AATAATCGTATTTTCACCTAGATAAGTATATTTATCCTCATCAAATTTAATTACTAATACTGAATCAGCATTAACATTAACCTTATCGCCATTATATAAGTTCATTCCCTTGAAGCAGCTTGAACTGCCTTCTTCATCAGTTACAGTAGCACTACCTTCAATTTGAACAATTTTAATGGTTCTTGCAGAATCTAAGTATCCATTGTTATTATTTCCATTATCTTTTGGTTTAGATAATACAACAGCTAAAATTATTGATACTGTGGCAACAACAGCCGCAACAGCACTTATTATGATAATTAATAATTTCTTACTCATGCTTCACCCCTAATTAATTTTTCATAATCTTTTATATTTACTACCTCATAGCAGGTAATAGGCTCCTTCTTATTTTTAAACATTCTGTCGCCTGCATCTATTACCTCTACTCTATCCTTAACAAGCTCATAAACATCCTTAGATATTAATACCTGATTACCACCTGCAGATGATTCTATTCTTGATGCAGTATTTACTGTATCACAAATAGCTGTAAAATCCATTCTAGTCTTAGAACCGATATTACCAATTACTGCTGTACCGCAATGAACACCAACACCAAACTCTAGCTTCTTATCATATTTTTCTTTAACGTAATCGCAAATTTCTTTTCCTTCCTTTACGATTGCGTATGCTGCACAAACTGATTTAAATACATAATCATCTAAATCTACTGGGGCATTAAATATTGCCATTACACAGTCTCCAATAAATTTATCTACCATACCATTAAATCTAAATACCTGCTTAGTAGCCATTTCCAAGTAGCCGTTTAAAACATCTACGACCTCACTTGCATCTAGCTCCTCACTCATCTTTGTAAATCCTCTAATATCTACAAATAGACAAGATACATCTCTTTTTCTTCCACCAAGGCTCATCGCATCAGCTTCCTTTTCAACTAATGCTTCAGCAACATCTGGTGAAATATATCTTTTAAATGTACCTACAATTTCTTTTTTATGCTTATATTCATTATAGTAG
This sequence comes from Acholeplasmatales bacterium, assembly GCA_017449215.1. Lineage (GTDB taxonomy): Bacteria > Bacillota_I > Bacilli_A > Acholeplasmatales > Anaeroplasmataceae > Anaeroplasma. Next base: position 1,024 of record JAFSJY010000085.1, read on the forward strand.
TGAAGAATAATTAATATTACGAATGCTACAATTAATATAAATACTGGAAGTGTTATGAAATAATATGCCTTAGAGCCATGAGCTATAAGCATTATTATAAATTCTAAGCCTATACCTAAAGCGAATGCTCCAATGCCTAAATAAAAGGCAAGACAAGTCATTAATAATACAATTCCAAATATAACCAGAGTATTTATAATTGCGCCTGCGTAATTTGGCATTTCTAAATATAATTTATCATTTAATAATGATTGAATGATATTACACTGTACCTCTACACCAAACATTTCTCCAATTGGTGAATTATAAATATCATTAGATAAACCTGTATCTACCGCACTAGCGTATGATCCAAATAAAATAATTGTATTATTTGGATTTCTAAATGAAACATCCTTACCCTCAATCAAATCCTTAAATGAAATATAATTGAAGCCTGACATTACATTTTGAACCTTACCATCGCCTGTATAATTTAATTCAGGCTTTGCATAATAATCAAAATAGTAAGCTGTCATATTTTTATAATCATTTGGAGTTATACCTTTATTAGTACAATACATATCATAAATTGAATATGCTAAGCTATTATAATTCTTACCCTTTAGATATGTTCTTCTTATAGCCTCATCACTATCTGTAATCGCATCAACATATCCTATTCTTTTAGCACCACTATATACAGATTCTGATAAGCCATAAGGAGCTTCAGTTCTACTCATACCAGTAACACCTAAAACCACATTATGCTTCTTCATGGCATTACCTAAATTTATATCTATTTCATCACAACCATATGATTTATTAAATATAACATCAAAGCCGATTGCGGCAGGCTTAATATCATTATCTGACCAGCTATATAATATATAAGTAAAATAGCCTCGATATTCTATATCA
>JAFSJY010000086.1 GCA_017449215.1 Acholeplasmatales bacterium
AAATCTATACCATCAGTTTTGATATTTGTTTTTTCGAAAAACTCAATATTAAGCATATAAAAAATCCTCCTTATTTTGTTATTAGATACACGCAATATCATTATAACAATTCTGTGAGGATTTTTTATTGTTTAACACTTAGCTAACTTTAAAGCTTTTTAACACAACGTTAATTTTAATGTTAGTAATTTAACACTGGATAATTTAATTATCTAAAAAATTGAAGGCTCAATGAGCCTTCTTTTTTGCGCTTAATCGTTTTTTGCAAGTAAATGACATATTTAAATATTCTCTTATAAAAAACGTTAAAATAGCTATTTTATCTATTACAAATAATGTTTAAAAGAATAAATGAATTATATAAAAACATAAAGCGGCAAAAGCCGCTTTATTTGTTATTTAAGCAATTGTAATGCTATTAACTGTAAATGATCTATCAGCTGCAGCCTTTGCAGTAAATAGCTTAATACCTGAAATAGAAGTAGTATCAAATGATGCGATTTGAGCTGTTGTTCCATCAATTGTAATACTTGCTGTATCATTATCATAATCTACTGTTAATGAAATAGTATAAGTCTTATTAGCTGCAAATGCCGTTTCTTTAACAACTACTTGAGTTGAATCCTTATATGTATGACACATATACTTATTAGAAGCTGCGGCGCCAATTGTCATAAATTCAGCACCATTAACATCTAATAATCTTATAAATGCCCAATTTCCACCAACATTACCTAATGTTACATTAATTGTATATGTATGAGTACCAGTAGTATATTTTTTAGCATCCTCTAACATATAATATCCAATTGTTGTTGCCTCTGCACTTGTATCAGTAACATAGATTTTTCCATCCTTTTCCTTTACAACTGTTGAGCTTGTTACATTTGCTTCTGCAAGAGGAACCTGAGGAGAAGAATTGTCTAATACAGTATAATATAAACCAGCAGATGTAGGAGCATTTGCAGATTCATTATATGTTGCTACTACTGTAGTATCAACATATCCAGCATTAGTTTCTGTATAATTCTTTGAATAATCAATAGTTGCTAATAATCCAGCACCAGCAACTGTTGGAATATATGATTTAACATCATCAGATTTAAGCATTAAATCGACCTTAGAAACGTTTTTTGAATCATCATAGTAGAACAATACTTTATTTGTATCAAATGATGAAAAATCAGTAGTTTTATCAGCATTACAGCTATTTGCTACTGTTTCAGTTCTGCTAGTTACATAATTTACATTAGAACCAGTAACTGAAGAAGTAGAATTAATTGTATTATTATAAAGCTTTATTACTCCACCATCACTTGTTGTGAATGTATTTTTTGTATTTTCAAAATAGCATCCTTCAATAAATGCATATGCATTAGATTGAATTTGCATATTAGTTCCAGTTGAACCATTATAATAACAATTATAAATATGGAAATTAGTTTGTCTTGTAAATGGAAGTCTAGATCCACAAGAATTGTAATAATTATGATGGAATGTAACATTATATTGGTAGCTTGATGAGCTTGAACCAATTAATGCTGTTTTATGAGTACCATTATATCTACAATAAGATATAGTTAAATCATGAGCATATTTAAAGTCTGTTGAACCATCTCCATCAGTTTTATCGTTTTCATAACAAACATCCCAATTGTTTTTACCCTTATTAAATGTACAGTTATGAATCCAATAATCACTATATAATGTAATATCACTGCTTGCACCTTGAATACCTACGGCATCTTCAGTATAATCACTAAATTCAATATTTTTTACCTCTATTGAATTACATTGATTGAAGCATAAGCCCCATTGGAATATTTTAGCATCAGTACCAACACCTTCAATTGTGATATTGTTACCATATCTTACATCAAGCTCATTATAATAAGAATCATATTCTCCAGAAGATATTTCCTTTAATATGTTATTTGTTAATCCATTCAAATGAGTTATTCCTTTTCCTTTATCTTCACTCATTGAATTTATTCCATAAGCAATGATATCTGCTTCAGATATTTTTTTATAGTTGCTAGATTTAGATGTTCCAGGATTTTTAAGCTCATTTTCTGTAGTTAAATCCCAATCAACAGCACTAAAGGTAGAATCTAGGTTTGATTGTCTTGTTGATGATTTACCAGTTCCATGAGCTTTATAATTCCATTGTTCTGTTTGGATTTCTCCTAAGATTCTAATATCTAATGATTCATTAGTATTTGTTGCTGCCTTAATGATATTAGCTAAACCAGTTTGTTCTTTACCATTAACTGTAGCTTTAACTGTATTTTTATTAGCATCATTAACATATACAACAATAGCATTATCCTTTAATGTACCATCATTCTTATAAGCACCAATACCAGTAGTGTTATTAAAATGTGCATAACCAGATCTATCATCCTTTGTTACTGTTACATCCTTAATGCTGTAATTAACACCATTATCAGCCTTAACCTTGTAGCTTCCAGCCTTTAAGCCTAAGATATCAGCTCTTGCTGTATTATTAGAAGAATCAAATCTAATTAATTCATCATCAATCTTTGTCCAAGTATTTCCATTATCCTTTGAATAAGAAACAAAAGCTTTACTTAAATTAGCAGAAGTAACATTGAAAGTTAATGTAGCACCTTCAGTATAGCCAGTTGCTACTGATATAACATCTGCAGTTACTGTGCTATCACTAGCTGGCTCTTCATTATTGTTTCCAGTATTTTGATTACCTTCGCCTTGGCCCTGACCCTGTTCACCGGTACCTTGTCCTTGCTCCTGATTACCCTGACCCTGACCCTGTTCACCGGTACCTTGACCTTGTTCCTGAGAATCTTGTCCTTGATCATTTGTACCTGAATTATTGTTTTGATTATTACCATCATTAACATCTGGTTTTGATTCATTACCTGTCTTATCACCAATTTCTTCAAGGGACTCTTTTTCTGATTGTCTAGATTGATCATTATCACCACATGCAGTGATAGAGGTTAATAATAGAGCACTTGCACCTAATAATAAAACCTTTGATATTTTCTTTTTCATATTAACCTCCTTAATATGTTATTACAATTGCATATATTTCAATACCTGAATTAGTTGAAGAAACTGCATAATTGCCAGCCTCTACATCTTCAAATGTGTAGCTAACCATATGATTAGCTCCTGTACCAGTTGTTGCGGTTTCTGCAGTTTCTTGTAATCCTGCTGAGGTATATAATCCAACATATCTACCATTGCTGCTTCCTGCATAATATACTGTTATATTAGCTGTAGCTGAAGTAGTGAATTGAATTGATAATTGAGAATAACTACCTCCACCACCAAATGACACATATTTTGAAAGTGTTTCTTCATTAACTGTTGCAGTACATTCTTTAAATTCAGTAGTTTTTCCACTCTTTACAGTAACAGTTAAATCACCAACAGTTGTATCTTCAGTTATTGTGCCATTAGTAAAATCGTTTAATGTATAAACTACTGCACCAGTAGATGGAGTAGTGATTTCAGTCCACTTTGCATGTAAAGTAAGTGTACCTGTAACAGGAGTAGTTACATCAAATGATTTAGTTAATCCCTCATCTGTGAACCATCCCTCAAATTTAAATCCTGATTTAGTTGTTGTAACTGCTGTAATAGTAGAGCCCTTAGCTACTGTTTGAGCAGCAACAGAAGAACCACCATTAGTTTCAAATGTTACAGTAAATGTTTCAATATTTGTATCAATATCACTGAATGTACCTATATTTAGGTTAGCAAGCTTTCCAGCACCTGCAACGCTAGGGACAAATGTCTTAACGTTAGCAACATCTGTTAATATAGTTACATCACTCTTTTTATTAGTTGCATCATAATAGAATAATGAAGTATTTGTATCGAAATTAGTATAGTTAGTAGAACCATCTGGCTTACAATTACCATTTAATGATTGTTCACGAGATGTTACAACTGTAGCGGCTGAGCTACCACATCCTGTTAAGTAATCATTATAAGATTTAATTACTGTACCAGTATATGTTGAATCAGTGCTTACCTTTTGTGGATTTTGACATCCTTCAAAATAATTAGATTCACTTAATACGAAGGCATTTGCTCTAATGTCTTGGCATGTTGAGCAATTGTAATAATAATTGTTATAAATATGCATATTAGCTTGTCTACCAAGAGGAAGTCTTGATCCAACGCTATTATAGTAATTATGATGGAATGTAACGTTTCTAGTATAGTTACTATTAGAACCACCAACTAAGCCTGTCTTCTTACAATTGTTGAATACGTTATAAGAAGAAGTAATACTATTACAGAACTTAAAGTCTGTTGCACCATCACCATAATGCTTATCCTGCTCATAAGATAAATCCCAATTATTCTTACCTCTATTGAATGTACAGTTATGTACCCAATATCTACCATATGAATTTACATCACTATTGCTACCACCCTGGAATGAGCATGCATCCTCAGTATAATCAGTGAATGTTAAGTTCTTTACCTCTATTGAATTACATCTACTCCATGTAATACCCCATTGATATAAACCAGCATTTTCACCTACACCCTCAAGTGTTACGTTATTTGCAGATGAGATATCACACATATTCCAATATGTATCAAATTCACCACTGCTGTACATCATCTTTGATGTTAAACCGCTTAATTCAGTTATACCTGAATTTATATCATTTGAATATGAATTCCAGCCATTTGAAATAATTGAACTAGCACTATAACCAGCCTTTGTATTACCTAATGAATTAGCTTGCTCGGTAAGCAATTCATCTGTTTGTGCAGTAGATGTATAGTTAATTGAATTAAATTGAACAGTCTTTATTGTATCTAGGAATCTAACGCATAAAGGTACTGAACGAGAAGCCTTTAGAATATTAACTAAGCCAGTTTTTCCACCATAGCTTACTGTATTCTTTGTAGCGTCTGTTACATAAATTACAACTGCGTCACTCTTTAATGAGCCATCCTTGTTATATGCACCAACACCAGTATCTGTACCAAATTGTGCATAGCCTGATCTATCATCAGCGGATACATTTATTGTTGCTGTTGTTGATTCCTTTTCAGCATTATTAACCTTTAATATATAGCTACCAGTCTTTAATCCTAAGATATCAGCTCTAGCTGTCTTAGATGTGCTATCATATCTAATTAATTGTGAATCTATACTTTTCCAATTAACACTATCAGTAGAATATGAAACTACTGAATTAGCTGCTGCTGTTGCACTTGATGCTTCAAATACAACATATGCTCCTTCGTTATATGCAGCGTAATCACTTAAAATATTGCCTGGTGTAACCTTTACTGTCCATTTAGCATATAATGTAATGCTTGTTGTAATAGGAGTTGTAGTATCGAATGCTTTTTTTAAAGATGCATCAGTAAACCAACCAGCAAAATCATAACCATTTCTAGATGTTGTAACAGCTGTAATTGCATTTCCACATACAACAGTTTGTGCAGTTACTGCTGAACCACTATTTGTATTAAATGTTACTGTTGCTGTCCATTTAGCATATAGAGTCAAAGTACCAGTAACAGGAGTATTTACATTAAATGCTTGTGTAAAAGAAGAATCCTTATACCAACCAGCAAATGTACATCCTGCCTTAGTTGTTGTAACTGAAGTAATAGTTTTACCTGATTCTACATTTTGCGCTGTAACACTTGAACCACCATTAGTATTGAATGTTACAGTGTATTTAGTAGTTTGTTGAGCTGGTGTATCGCCACTATCTTGACCTTGTGTATTATCACCACTTGGAGTAGTTGTAGAGCTTTCTCCAGAGCTAGGATTAGTATTAGTGCCATCACCAGAATCAGGAGTAGTTGTATTTCCTTGATCTGTATTAGTACCATCATTTACGTCATTTGTATTGTTATCACTTGTAGGAGTTGTATCTGATTTTTTCGAAGAAAAATCACATGCTGTTGTCGCTGTTAATGTAGCGATCGTTAATAATAAAATAGAGACTCTTTTTAATTTTTTCATTTTTAGTTCCTCCTTCAAGCCGGTAATGTAATTATATTAAAAAAAGAATGCGCTTTCAATTAATGCGAAAGAAATAAAAGAAACAATAATCCAGTTTCTCTTAATATGTTTCATTATTAAAACAAATAAGGCACTGTTTTTATTGCAAAAAACTTAATTATGGAGGAATAAATAATAATTGTTTATTATTTCTAGAAAAGGAAAAAGGGGCTGTAAAAAAACCTAGGTTTTGAAAAATACTAGATTTTAGGGCATACAGCCTTTTTTTCGTATACTAAAACAAAAAAACGCTCGGGGAATCGAACCCGGAGCCGCTTTTTAGGTATAATATTGTTGGGACACAATAAAATACATGGGATATTATACCACTATGAAGACATTTTTTGTAGACTGCTACACTAGTAATGTTGAGCAATCACAAAAAATCGATAAGTTTTTGTCACTTTTATCTAAATCAGGCGTTTGTGATTTTATAAAAGATATTCAAAAACAAAAAAATAAAAATGATGAAATTGGAGGTAGACCATCATTTAATTCGTATAACATGTTAGCAACAGTATTATATAATTTCGCATTTGAAAAAGGCACACTTAGAGATATTGAAGACAAATGTAAAAATGATTTAAGGTGCATTTATATGTTACAAGGTGAACAGCCTACTCACAGCAGTTTTGGTAATTTTATTAACGAATATATACTACCTCATCAAAGTAAAATATTTTCTTTAATAACAAAAGCAATATTTGAAGAATGCAAAATTAATATGAATAATCAACATTTAGATGGAACGAAATATGAAGCAAACGCAAACAAATATAAATTTGTATGGAAGCCTACTACTTTTCATAAAAAACTAGGAGATAAGATACGAGTATTATTAAAAGAATATGAGCTTTTGAGAGGAATTCCTAATGATGGCATTATTGAATCTAAACTAGTAGCTGATAAATTAACTGAACTTAGTGAAAAATTAAAACGTTATGATTTGTCACTAAAGGAAAATAAAAAATATATAAAGGATTATGAACTACTATCTGATTATTTAAAAAAGAGTTTGGAGTATGAGGAGAAAGAGAGGATTTGTGGCCCAAATAGAAACTCTTATTATAAAACTGATATAGATTCAACAGCAATGTGTTTGAAGGAAGATTATTATTCAGGACTAGGAAGTAATATGCACGCTGCATATAATACACAAATAATGGTAGCAAATGGCTTAGTTACTGCATATTTAGTAACCCAATCTAGGGCGGATATAAAAGATTTTATACCATTATTAAATGTTTATTATAGTTTTTATGGATCTTATCCTAAAGCAATATGTGCAGATTCTGGATATGGTTCATTAGAAAATTATAGTTATCTAGATACGCATAATATAAAAAATTTTGTTAAATACTTTTCGTGGCAAGGAAACGTTTCTGGCAACAATCCCAGCCAATATCGATTAAACGATGATGAAACAATAACTTGTTTAAATGGTAATGTAGGTTATAAAGATAAAACAAATTGGCATCATAGAAAAGCAGATTCTATATTTTATAAGGTAACAGGATGTAATACTTGTGCATTTAAATTATATTGTAAAAGATACATGAAAAATAAAGATGAAGATTTTAAAATTTTTGAGGTAGTTGTTAAACTTCAAAAATATATACAACAAGCCGAAGAAAATCTATTATCTGTAGAAGGAATAGAAATGAGAGTTAATAGATCTTCACAGGTTGAAGGAGCATTTGGCGTAATAAAACAAGATTTCCAATATGAAAGGTTTAGAAGGCGTTCATTGAATAAAGTATCTTGTGAATTTATGTTAGTTTGTTTAGGATATAATATAAGAAAATTATTTCGATATTATTCAGGAGAAGCAAAATTTAATTATTGGGTAGCTCCAGACGGATTAAAACCTGAAACATTCAAGAAACCAAGCGCAAAAAGATTATCAAAAAAAGCTTCCAAAATTAAAAATAAATCCATTAACGAGGAAGCTAAATCTAGTTATAAATATTCAAAATAAAAAGGCTGTTAGACCTAGGAA